>CAIVCR010000110.1 GCA_903904515.1 uncultured Bacteroidia bacterium | reverse complement strand
GGGGCGGCGATGCCGCCCCGACACCCACACTATTAAACACATTTAAATGTCATTCCGAGTGAAGCGCAGCGGAATGAGGAATCTTCTTCTAATATCTCTTCCTGTCATAAAACTTGGTGTATTTGAAAAGTATAGGGACTCGCAATGACAGTTAGGCGTTGAATAATAATTAGATGTGGATTATTTTCTGGCACTCTTTAACAGTATTTCAGGACCAGACAATTTTTCAAATTGCCACATTCCCAAATTGCCACATTCCCAAATTGCCACATTTCCAAATTAGCACATTGACAGCTCATTAGCACATTAACCCATTCCATCTCTCCGTCTCTCCGTCTCTCCCTCTCTCCCTCTCCAAATCTCCATCATCCCCCCGCTTTCTTGGCCTTATATCCTTCTATAATAAGCAGTTCTGTTATCCGTTCACGGAAATCGCCCTGGATCAGGATCTCTCCATCCTTTACCGACCCGCCAACCCCGCATTTTGTTTTTAATTTTTTTCCCAGCTCTTTGAGATCATCTTCCAAACCTATAAAACCGGTGATTAAGGTTACTTTTTTCCCGGCACGCTGCTTCTTGTCGAGCAAGACTTTGAGGTTTTGTTGTGTTGGTTTAAGCGTCTGCTTATTCTGATCTTCCGAATTATAGTTGTATTCGAAGTTATCTGCAGTGGAATAAACAACTCCATCGCGCAATTTTCTATTTTGCAGGTTCGTCATATTTTTGATCTTAATTATTGTAATGCGCAAGGCAAGGTTGAATCTTTGCTTTCCCTATTATATGTTTACCGGTCCGGCTAACGAAATTTAAAAATAGCTTTTTTATTCAATATCTAAGTTAATAATAAGTTAGAACCAGGGATAAAATATAATGAATCTAATTTAGCTACCCGTTTAGATTCAAATCATTAATTTTTGCAAATTTGCGACGCAATAAAATAGTGATCCTGTCGTTTAATGGCGTCATTTCCCGAAACCCTTCGGATGTTTGGTAAACTATTTTAATTCGTTTGGAATGCATTGATAATTAGTAAAATAATTTCGTAGTCTATGAATAAGATTCTCGAGAAAACGTATTTTTCGGATAAGGTTGTTCAATTGGTTGTAGAAAATCCATTGATTGCCAAATCGCGGAAACCCGGTAATTTCGTCATATTACGTATTGGTGAAGATGGTGAACGATTTCCCTTAACCATTTCAGATGCCGATCCTGTTCGGGGAACCATTACCCTGGTTGTCCAGATTATGGGTGTGAGCTCATCGAAGTTAGTGGCGCTTGAGCCTGGTGATACCATTACAGACCTTGTAGGCCCTCTCGGGAAGCCTACCCATATTGAGAAGATCGGGACAGTCCTTGCCGCTGGTGGTGGTGTAGGGGTCGCTCCATTACTTCCGATTGTGGAAGCCTTTAAAAAAGCAGGAAATCGAGTTGTGACCGTTATAGCTGCCCGGAATAAGGATTTAATTATTCTGGAAGATGAGATCCGGAAATGGTCAGACGAGGTGATTGTCATGACCGATGACGGTTCACATGGCAGGCAGGGATTGGTAACTGCAGGGATGGAGGAGATTATTCAGCGGGAGAAGATTGATGAGTGTATCGTCATCGGACCCGCCATCATGATGAAATTTGCATCGTTACTGACTAAGAAATATAACATTCCGACCCAGGCGAGCTTGAATTCGATTATGGTAGATGGAACGGGAATGTGTGGAGCGTGCAGGGTATCCGTTGGCGGGAAAACTAAATTTACCTGCGTTGATGGTCCTGAATTTGATGCCCACCAGGTTGATTTTGATGAGATGTTGATGAGACTGGGTGGCTATATCCAGGAGGAGAAGAGGGCATCAGAAATTTATTCACAAAAGCTTTAATTTTAGGGAAATGTCATTAAACCCCGAATACCTCAAAGAGGAAAGGAACCAGATGTGGAGGGCGGAGTTGCGCTCCAAAACCAAAAATAAGGAACGGATGTTGATTCCGCGTGTTAAGATGCCTGAACTTGCACCTGCAATCAGGGTGAAACATCAGGACCGGGAGGTTAACATGGGCCTTGAGCTGAACCAGGCTTTAACAGAGGCAACCCGCTGTATGGATTGTGTCAACCCTACCTGCATTGAAGGGTGTCCCGTGAACATTAATATTCCTAAATTCGTAAAATATATTGAGCAGGGTGACATTCTTATGGCTGCTGCCACCCTTAAGGAGACCAATGCCCTTCCTGCCGTTTGCGGTCGTGTTTGCCCCCAGGAGAAGCAGTGTGAATCGAGATGCTTTTACGTTGAAAAAACGGATAAGCCTGCTGTTGCCATTGGACACCTGGAGCGGTTTGCCGCCGATTTTGAACGAAATTCGGGCAAAGCCAATATTCCTGAGACAGCAGCTCCCAATGGGATTAAAATAGCAACTGTAGGGTCTGGTCCGGCAGCACTGGCGTTTGCAGGTGACATGGTCAAATATGGTTATGATGTGACAGTCTTTGAGGCGTTGCACGAAATCGGAGGCGTTTTAAAATATGGCATTCCCGAATTCAGGCTTCCCAATTCGGTGGTTGACTTTGAGTTGGATAATCTCCGGAAGATGGGGGTGAAATTCGAGACTAATTATATCGTTGGCAGGACCTCCTCATTTGACGACTTACGTGAAGAGGGTTATCAGGGATTTTTTATTGCCAGCGGTGCCGGTCTTCCCAGGTTTATGGAGATTCCGGGTGAAAATTATAACGGGATTCTATCTTCCAATGAATACCTTACCCGGGTGAACCTTATGGGTGCGGCAATGGATGATAAGGATACCCCGGTTTTAAAGGGAAAATATGTCGCCGTTATCGGAGGTGGTAATACAGCCATGGACTCTGTGAGGACTGCCCTGCGTCTTGGAGCTCATCGGGCAATGATTATTTACCGCCGTTCTGAAGCTGAGATGCCTGCCCGTATTGAAGAGGTTAAGCATGCCAAAGAGGAGGGGGTTGAGTTTATGACACTCTGTAATCCGCTGGAATATTTTGCAGACGATAAAGGTCGCGTTAGTGGAATGAGATTAAACCGGATGGGTCTTGGTGAACCCGATTCATCAGGTCGCCGGCGTCCGATGCCTATCGAAGGTTCTGAATTTGAACTTGATGTTGACCTGGTTGTTGTGGCTGTAGGCGTTTCACCTAATCCACTTGTCCCATCCTGTCTCCCCGATCTCAAAGTCACCAAATGGGGAACCATTGTTGTAGATGAAGAAAAAATGCAGTCGTCCATCTCTGAGATGTTTGCAGGTGGCGATATTGTGCGCGGCGGGGCAACGGTTATCCTTGCAATGGGTGACGGAAGACGGGCTGCCGAAAACATGCATCTGCACTTACAGAATAAATCGAATTAATAACTCAATAATTTTGAAGATGACTAATCTTAACGTCAGCTACCTTGGACTTGAACTTAAAAACCCGATTATCGCGGGAAGCAGTGGCCTTACCAATTCGATTGAAAACCTCAGGGCAATTGAGCAGGCAGGTGCAGGTGCAGTTGTTTTAAAATCGATTTTCGAGGAGGAAATATATCTTGAATTTGCCCACGAATTCAGAAAACTCGGACCCATGGATAACAACCTTGAATTCCTGGATTATTACGATTACCAGATCAAGAAAGATAACCTCAAAAATTACCTGAGTCTTATTGCCGAGGCTAAGAAGGAGCTAACGATTCCTGTTATTGCAAGCATTAATTGCACTACGGCGCATGAGTGGGCCTTTTTTGCCAAAAAAGTTGAAGATGCAGGCGCCGATGCGATTGAACTGAATATTTTTGTTCTCCCCACCAATCTCTCCCAGACCAGTGAGGATAATGAGACAATGTATTTTGATATCGTCTCCCGGGTTTCCTCCAAAATAAAAATTCCGATTTCGCTCAAGATAAGTCACTATTTCTCCAATCTGGGTGCCGTTATCCGTGATCTTTCATTTTCAGAAATCAGGGGATTGGTATTGTTCAATAAGTTTTATACCCCGGATGTTGACATTTATGAGCAGAAAATTAGTGGTTCGGATGTGCTTAGTAAGGATACCGACTACAAGCTTAGCTTGCGGTGGATTGCACTGATGGCAAACCGTGTAAACAGCGATCTTTCTGCTTCCACCGGTGTTCACGACTGGGAAACCGTTGTAAAGATGTTGCTCGTTGGAGCAACTACCGTTCAGCTCGTTTCCATACTTTATAAGGATGGGTTTTCTGTTATTTCCGATATAATTCAGAATATGACCAAATGGATGGAGGAACATGAATACGAATCTATCGCCGATTTCAGGGGTAAACTGAGTTTAGATAATACGACAAATCTTGCCGAGTTCGAACGGGTTCAATTTATGCGTACTTTTGGGGAGCATAAATAAACCAGTTTATATGTTTTTGAGACGTTTTCAAATCCTGACAATATCGGCCGCTGCTGTAATATTTCTTCTTTTCTTCACAATTATCCTGCAGGCGCAGGTGAACCATGGAGACGAAAGGGGATCTGGCAGTATTAAAAAATTTGGCTATTATACTGCGTTAGGAGGCGAAACAGCTTATTCGATTGCCAGAAAGTTTAACCTTTCGACAGAGGAGTTTTTTGCTTATAATCCTCAGGCAAATCGAGGCATTCATACTGGTGATGAGTTCAGGATACCTGCCCCGTTGGTACTTAATGGCGAGGATAAGTCGCACAAGGTTACACAACAGTTGAAATATATTGTAAACCGCAGGGAAACACTCTATTCGATTGCCAAAATTTTTAATACGACACAGGAAGAGATTCTTAAATTAAATCCTGATGTAAAAGGGGCCCTTTTAAACGGAACTGTTTTGGTGATTCCTGTGCTGTTCAGTCAGGAGATTTCGCCTCCAAAACCGGAAGTAACCTTGCCCGTAAGAGAATATCTTATTGCGGCAGGTGATAACTATTATCAGCTTCAGCAAAAATTTGGAGTTTCACAGGCTGAATTGGACCAATTGAATCCCGGACTTAAGGATGGGTTTAAATTGGGAATGCTCCTTAAGATTCCATTAAAAAATGCACACGAGGTCAATCAGGCCAGGGTGGTCTCCTTCCCGAAGGGAGGGTCAGGTATAAAAGTGGTGGCACCACCCGCTGAGATTACGCCGGCAAAAGTTTCCGTTGATGAGAAGGGAGATAAAAAGTCAGCTGAAAGCACTATTCAAAAATCGGATGTCAATTCATTGGAAAAAGGGGCAACCGAGCATTCAGCTTTTATCCAGTCTGAGCCTGAGCGCGAGTTAAATCATAAAAATTTTGAGATTGCTATTCTGCTCCCCTTTTGCCAAAATCTTAGTGATTCTGCCCGATTAAGTCTACACGCTAATAATTTTACAGAGTTTTATTCAGGGGTTCTTATTGCTGCTGAGAAGTTATCCCAGACCGGAATGAACCTGAAACTATTTGTTTATGATACCTATCATGACAGTGACGTGATATCTAGCCTGGTTAAAAAGCCTGAATTTTTATCCTTTGATCTGATCATTGGGCCTGTATTTCCCAAGGACCAGAAGATTATTGCCGAACTAAGCTTCAAGAACCATATCCCCATGGTTTCACCCCTTTCTCCGGACAGCAGGTTTGGATTTACAACACCGGCATATTATGTGATTAATCCGGGTAAAAGAGTTCGCCTGGCAAGTACTGCAGATTATATCTCCGATACTTTTGGTAGCCAAAACATTATCATTCTTAACCATGGAGACTATTCCAGTGATGAGAAGTATCTCCTTGATAAGATTACTTACAAACTTGGATCAGGGAAAGTTCATCCGTATAATATTCTTACCGGGGAAGCTGCTGGTTTGGAAGAGCTCGTTAATGATGACCTTGAGAATATCTTTGTGTTGGCTGAAACAAGTGAGGCGAATGTAAGTGTGGCAATGACACGATTGAATACGATATCGAAAACACATAAAATAAAGGTAATCGGACAACAGGAATATACAAAAATGCAGAGTATTGATGTTGAATATCTTCACAATGTAAACCTCCAATATTTGACGCCATACTTTATCGATTACGGGAGTTCTAAAGTCAATAATTTTATCGTGAAATACCGTTCAGCGTATGGTACTGACCCCTCTCAGTACAGCTTTCAGGGTTATGATATCGCCCTGCATTTCATCACCTCATTAGGAATTGCCGGGAAAAATTTCCCGGTTACTAATCCTGTTCCTGCTGTTGAACTCCTCCAATCCGAATATAATTTTCATAAGCTTTCCGATTTGGGAGGGTACCTTAACAGGACTTTGTATGTTGTTGAATATACCACGGGGTATGAAGTAAGAACAATAGGAAAATTAAAAGGATCAATTTCTTCAACTCATCCTGGTGATGAGAGGGACGAATAAGAAAAAATGAAAACACCCGACAAACTCTGAAAAGCTGTCGGGTGTTGAAATTATATTGGGGTGTCAATAATTTTAAACCTGTTGCTGAATTAACTTAAATTTTCTTGTAGTAGATATCCCAGGCTATCCAGTCAACGATGGCAGTTCCGAAATTAGCCTGGCGTAATGAAGCAAACAGCGAACTGATGTCGGTAATTACACTGCCGGCAAGTTCAGTAAATGTTTTGCTTGTTCCATCATCAAATGTTATTTTTAGTTCCCGTTGCTTATTTGAAACGCACTTGTCAACATCATCAACGGGAGGTGTACCTGTCGCCTTATCAACGATTTCAACTTTAGCCTTCGTTTGCAGAACTCCTGCCACATATACTTTTGCACTGTCAAGACTGGCTTGCGTGTGTCCTAATTGCCGAACGATCATAACATCGCCGATGGTCAGTGAGAATTCTTTTTCACGATGTCTGTTGGAAGTGCTGGTTTTTATCGCAGTGTATTTCTCTTCGTAAAGGGTTTTTGTTCCGTCAGAAATAGCATAAACGGAAATAGCAGTATCACCGGGTGTGTAGTAACATTTGGTGATATACCCATTCGGAAAATCAAATTCGGAAGCAAAATGATAACCTGTTGTTTTATTGTGAGAGGATTGAATTTTGAACACTCCGGCTTCAATACCTTTAATTTTGGTTTTTGAGGCCATTTGGTAGGTTGTTCCGGTCGAATGATTGAAAATAAATTGATAATCAGTAACTGTTATCTGGTAGTTATTTGCAAGCAGTGTGTCGCTGGCAGCATAATGGAGCAGCGATCTTGATCCTTTAATCTTCTCTTCAGGTAAACGGACAACCATCACTGTGGTGTCGGCCACCTTATTGAAAAAGCGCATTACCGGCATAAATCCTCTCCTGAACAGGACTGCTTTATAATCATAAATTCCGGCAATGTCAGCTAATAAAATAGTGCGGGTAATTGTATCAAAAGGCGATACAACAGCATCCTTGGTCATTAAATCAGCCGGACCGGTAACCACCTGATAGCCTGTTGAGGTTGTAATTGCAGATACAGCTGTAGTTAATTGCTGAACTCCCTGGGTAAGGGCTGATTTTAGCGATACCTGTGCCTGAGGCGTTTTCAGATTGTCTGTTTTGTTGCAACTCCAGGATAAAATCCCCACCATTAAAACAACAACGAAAGAAATTTTTGTTTTCATAATTCTATTTTTAACTGTTATTATTTTGAATAAAAAATTCTGCTTTTTGAACAAGTACTGGATTTTAATTAAAAATCGTAACGCAAAATTATACCAATAATCGTGCATAGATACAGTACCAGAAAAAAATAAATTCCCAAACTGTCATTTCCGGATATTATTTTTATCCGGTGTTTTTTGTCCTAATTATAAAGGGCGTCAACTAAGTATGAAATAATACAAATTTTGTGCCAAAAAAGGAAGTGAGTTTCATCTGGAATTAAACTTCCGGTATGGTTTTATGTGATTGTTATTGTGAAGATTATAAGATCTTCAATTGAGGTTGGTATTGCGATTTATTCTGATAGTTTTAATTCTGCCACCTTAGGCGATGACCAATAGTCCATTCAATAAAATCAGATTCATAAAAATTGTAGGCCCTTAGATTTATTCCAATGTACGTATCTTTCAGGAAATGGTATTTTACTCCGATTCGCTGATAAAATTGGGGGCTCATATGGGATGTTTTCATTCTAAGAAGATAAAATCCCGGTTGAATTAACAGGGATACATGGTCCACAACCAATTCATAGGAGGGGTAAATGCTCAAAGCCAGATGCCTGTCAAAAGGAAGTTCGGCTGTGTCAAGGGTTGGGCCATCGACAACAATCTGCGAGTTTTGCGAGCCATTAAATTCGGTGGTCATACCGAAACCGATTTTGGATTTGAACGTAATTTGACGGCTCAAAGTGTTGCTGATTCCATACACCGCATAATTAACCCCTTTCATACTGGTTGCCAGGTTTACATCGGTTCCCTGGTACAGGACATTTCTTGCGCCACCATATCCTGCAATTGTGTATTCCCAATATCCGGAAAATACAGGTCTTACAACTGTTTTATCTCGGATCGGAATGTCATTTAATCCGTAGGAAACACTTATTCTGGTTGCCTCAGTATTTAACCCTTTATTGGGCATTTTTAATGCTCCGTTCGAAAAGTGCGTAAACCCGTATCCTAAACTGAGAGCCAGTCTGGTGGATAAATGATATTTTAGATTTATTCCTGCATCGATATACACTGATTTTTCGGCACTTATTGCAATGTTTGTCGGATTTTCAACCGGATTGTAGGAGTTCCAGTTAAAAGTTAAGCCCAAACCTAGCTCATAGTTGAGACTCCACGCACCAATCCTGAAAAAGGGAGCATTAAAAAAGCCGTAAATGGCAATTGGATTTCCCAGTTTTTTTGTGTCTTTAAAATAAGCGGAATAAAGACCAATTCCATAACTTGGTTTACCATAGATCTGCTGCCATAACTGGTCTCCGGTTGTTTGTCTGACCAGCCGAACCGAATAGCTTGAATAATGAGCAAGACCATCTGCGTCTGAATTTTGAATTCTGACGAAAGCGTTTGTGGGAAGAACATTTCCAATATCTGTCCTGAACTCTATTTTCAATTGGTTTTTTAAAGCCAACGAATCATGAGTGTTGGTTTGTGCAAGTCCCGAATCAGGGAAGATTACCGCCAAAAAGTACAAAAATATTAAAAAGCAATAAACTCGCCTCATTCAGATCACTTCAGAATTAATTTTCCGCGCAAAGTTAAATAAACTCTGACATTGACAGCTTAATTATTTCGATTGCTTCACGCATTTGTGGTTCAGTAATAATTAACGGTGGTGTAAATCGTATCGTATGTTCATGAGTAGGTTTTGCCAGAATGCCATGTTCTTTCATCAGTAAACATAAATCCCATGCTTTTTTTCCTTCAAACGGGTTGATTTGAATGGCATTAAGAAGACCCTTTCCGCGCACTTCAGCAATCAGTGGCGATTTAAAGGCTTTCATCTCATCTCTGAATATCTTGCCGATGCGTGTTGCATTTTCTGCAAGTTTTTCATCAAGAAGTACCTCCATTGCTGCGATAGCTACTTTTGCCGCTATGGGGTTTCCTCCATAAGTTGAACCATGTTCTCCCGGTTTAATGGTGAGCATAATTTCATCGTCGGCCAGTACGCATGAGACCGGAAACATCCCCCCGGAAATGGCTTTCCCTAACACCAGAATATCGGGACGAACCTCTTCATGATCACATGCGAGCATTTTGCCTGTGCGGCAAAGGCCGGTCTGAACTTCATCAGCAACCAAAAGAACATTGTATTTTTTACACAATGCGGCTGCTTTGCTCAAATAGCCATCCTCGGGAACATAAACGCCTGCTTCAGCCTGAATGGGCTCAACCAAAAATCCTGCCGTATTGGGATGCATCAGTTCCCGCTCCAGCGCCTCTATGTCGTTGTAGGGAATATTGACAAATCCTGGTGTGAAAGGGCCGTAATCCTGGTAGGAATCGGGATCAGAAGACATCGAAACGATTGTTATTGTGCGTCCGTGAAAATTTCCGTTGCAAACCACGATGCGCGCTTCATTCTGGGGAATACCTTTTACTTTGTAGCCCCACTTGCGGGTAAGTTTAAGCGCTGTCTCATCGGCTTCAGCTCCGGAATTCATGGGTAACATTTTGTCATATCCGAATTGATGCGACATCAGCTCTTCCCATTCACCAAGGGTGTTGTTATAAAAAGCTCTTGAGGTAAGGGCAAGCTTCGAAGCCTGTTCTGTGAGGGCCTTTACAATTTTCGGATGGCAATGACCCTGGTTTACTGCTGAATAGGCGGCCAGGAAGTCGAAATAGCGTTTGCCTTCCACGTCCCAGACAAATATTCCTTCACCCTTCTCCAGTACAACAGGTAGCGGATGGTAATTGTGTGCCCCATAACGATTCTCTTTTTCAATATAATCTCTGGATTCCATAGTTGAGTGTTTAAATCAGTTAATTTATTGTTGTTTTAAGGTTGCCAAACTATATCATTTTATTTGTTTGAACTATGATATTTATAATGTTTTATATCCGGTTTCAGAACCTGACTGAAAATTTCAGGTTAAGCCTGCGGCCGGTCAGATAGTTGGGAACTGCGTGCATTTGATTATGAATATCTGATATCCAATAGTAAGAAATGGTATTGTTGATATCGAAGAGATTGAATATTTCAAGTCCGATCCATGCCTCTTCAACAGGGTATTTACGGTTGTTTGGAACGGTTTTTTTGCTGTTGTCTATCAACGTCTTTGAGAATCCGGCATCCACTCTTTGATAAGGTGGCATTCTGAAGGTGTCCAAATACCGTGCACCTCTTGGAGGTCCAAAGGGTAAGCGGCTTCCGTAGAACAGGGTCATGCTCATTTTTACAGATGGATATCCGGGAAAATAATCCTGAATAAACATGCTGAAATTAATGCGCTGATCGGCGGGACGGGGGATATAACCGGGATAGATTTTTACGGTTCCTGTTCCCGGAACCTCCTTCAAATAAAAATCGCCCAGGATATTTTCTTCCGTTTTCATTAAGGAGAGGCTTGCCCACGATTGGGCACCAGAGGGAAGTTCTCCGTTAATTTTAAAATCGATTCCTGAAGCGTATCCATTGGCAGTTTGATCAGGAAGGTATTGAATATTTAAATTGTCTATCTGATAGGGGATTAAATGGCTAAGTGACTTATACCATACCTCGGTTGTAAGTCTGATTGGACGCTCGTATCCGGTGAAGATTTTGTCGTAACCCACTACGTAATGAATCGCTTTTTGTGCTTTAACACCCTTTGTCAGTTGAGCCTTCCGATCGATTAATTCCTTGAAGAATGGCATTTGGTCATATATTCCCCAGGCTGCCCTGAAAGTTTGACTTCTCTCTTTTCCTGTTTTCCAGCTCACTGAAATTCTTGGACTAATTGTGGTCTGGTGATTGTAATCCCAGTTTTGAAATCTCACCCCACCCGTGATACCGAGAATTCCGCTGGCCAATTCAGCAGACCAACCCTCCTGAACAAAACCTGAATAGCGGTTTGATACTATATCCGCCTTGCCGGTGACGGTACGATAGAGTGATAAATCATTGGCACGATAGGGTAGCGAATACCCGGCTGAATCGCGCATCTCCCACTCATTGATGCGATCGGAGACATGCTCATGCCGGTATTTAATCCCCCATTGAATCTGATGATGGCCTTTGGAATATGCTCCCCTGTGCTCTAACGCTGTAACTTTGGCGGTCAGGCTATTTCGGACATGCCCCAGATCTGATCCTGTTCCATTGACAAGCGTGCTATCCTGATTGGTCTGGGAACCATTTTGTTGAGAGATGTCACTTAAATAGTATTCGCCCAGGATATCATTGGCCTCCTTTTCATAGGAGTAAAATGAACTGGCCTGCAATTTCAGGGAGATGTTTTCATTCGGGGTATAATCTGCCGAAAGGGCGCCAAGGTAATTCTCGAAAAGATCTTTCTCCCTCCCATCGAAATAGACCGTGAACTGATATGGATTGGTAAGGGTGCCAAATCTGGTAAGCTGGGTTTTGGGGATAAACTGGTAGCTGTTTGAAGCATAATTCCCTAGAAATCCCAATGAAAAACGGGGGGTAAACCGATAATTGAGATAGGTTTGCAGATCGGTAAAGGAGGGGTTGTATTCCCCTTTTTTATCCAGGGTTCCCAGTAAATAGGCGGTATTTTTATACCTGATTCCAGTCAGGTGGGAAAATTTTCCATTTGCACTGATCCCCTCCAATAGTGCCGATCCACCCAAGGCACCTATTTCAGCTATTGCACCGGTACGACTGGGCTTGCGATAAGTGATTTCAAGCACAGATGACATTTTATCGCCGAAGGAGGCGTCAAATCCACCTGTTGAGAAGCCGATAGACGAAACCATGTCTCCGTTAATGAAACTAAGCCCCTCCTGCTCGCCTGACTTCACCAGGAAAGGGCGAATGATCTCAATCCCGTTTACGTAGACAAGGTTTTCATCAAAATTTCCACCCCTGACCGAGTATTGGGAACTTAGTTCATTGTTGCTGCTTACCCCTGGCAATGTTTTGATCAACGTCTCAACGCCACCACTTATTGATGGTAACCTGGAGGTTAATTTGGGCTGGATTCCGATCAGGTTATTCCTTTCCCTCTTTTTTTCAATAACTATCTCCTGAATACTTTTTAGTTCAGATTTAAGTATTTGCAAAATAGGTTTATTGACCGGGAGCGCAATCATCAGCTCAGTTTTTTGATAACCGACAGCCGAAAAAACAAGGACTAACGACTTCCCCCTTAATGGCGGTAAGCTGAATTCCCCATCGCTGTTTGTTGTGGTGCCAATGGTGGTCCCTTTAATCAGGATACTGATCATTTCAAGCGGATGCAACTCCTGATCAACAACTTTCCCCTTTATCCCGGCAGATGAATTCTGCCCCCAGACAGTGATCGTTGCAGACCAAATCAACCACAGAACGGAAACTATAAATCTAGGCATCAATATTCATGCTTTCTTGTGTATTCAATTGGAAGTAAAAGTATCTAAATTTATTATTTTCGCAGATCATAGCTGTAAATATATTCTTATCAGCTATTTTTTGAACATGCCGACGCTGAGTTAAAGAAAATGGCCTTTAGCTGGAGACAAAATCAGAAAGACCTTCAGGAACGAACCCAAAACCGTGGAGTTTATAATGCATTTGACGATTTAGTAAGTGGCACATTTAATTAAATCATTTCAGCCATACCCTTCTGCCCCTAATGTGGTATAGAAAATTAAGGTAACAATAGCAGCCCCTTCCCAATTATTCCAAAGTAAACGGTACAATTGATGTCTGGAATATTTCTTGTCGGAAAACTTTCCAAAAAGTTGAAGGTGACAACGGGAAAATCACTGCTCATTTTATCCGATTCTGATGTTTGTATCAGCTATACCTAAGGCTGATGTAAAATTATTTTCTTTTTTTTCTAAATGCAATTCCCGCACCCGGGAATTTACTATGATTAATTAATCATAGTAAAATAATTTTACATTTTTCTGATAAATCTAAGTATCAGAAAATCAATAAAATAATTAACTAAATTATTTTATTACTTCGCGATTAAGCAGCCAAAACAAAAAAAACATACACAGTAAATAAATAATATACATTTTACTTGGAACTGTAAATATATTACTGTATTTTTGAATCGCCCAAAGATTATACAAAAGATCATTTTTTGTTTGACCAATTATTGATTGTATGAAAACGATTTTCAGTGCGATTCTAGGAATGCTTTTTATTTCCCTGATAAGTTGTCAGCCCGGTTTGGTAAAAGATGCTACAGTTGAAATTCCACAAGTTATTACCCCTTTTCAGCAAAGCATGCTGGATGAAATTAATTTAGCCCGGACAAATCCTGCAGCATATGCCGAATTGAGGTTGAAAGATGCTACAAATGACAATGGCAGTTACTTATATCTTAAAGGTTTAGCCCCGTTATCAGCGCTCACTTTCAATAATTCACTCAACATCTCAGCCTCTAATTATGCCTCTTTCCTTGCAGATAAAAACCTCATGGGTCATGATCTCAACGGAACACCAATGAAACGTGCGATAACAGTTGGGTTTGAGGGTTCTTCAATCGGAGAAAATATCGCAGCCTCTTCCGGCGAAAACTATAATTCGTCTGCTGATCCCAAAAATGCAGCAATCAATTTTATCCGTATTATGATTATCGATGCCGGAGTTGCCGATTTAGGACATAGAATGACCATGCTAAGTTCTAATTATAGCACTGTAGGAATTGGCTATAGCAGAAATACTGCAAGCACATTTGTCAATTATAATGTACAGGATTACGGAAATCTGTAAGATTCTAAATCCCCCCCCCGAGTAATTGTTACAATACTTCGGTATGTTTTCGTATCTAATTCATGATGAATAAGTTGAAATACATGGAGATATTTCTTTATTTCTATGTATTTCAATCTGTTACATATTATTGAAATTGAATAATATTAAAATTTTCCGAACTATTATGTTGGTTTCTCGATATTATCTGTAAGTTCTAAAGCCTTAAAGTAGTTTTATCACCCAGATTGGATTATTTATAAATAGTCGGATACACCCTGATTAGTCGTTTTTTTTAAAATAATTCAACTAATTTCACCCGGTTATTTATCTATCCGAAAATCCAGTACAGGTTGTATGACAAAAAAACTTTTGCTTGGTGTTGAAGCAATCGGGCAAGGTGCTATAGATGGTGGTATATCAGGCGTTTACGCTTATCCTGGCACTCCTTCAACAGAAATTACAGAATATATTCAGGGGAATGAAATGGCCATTGAGCGGAATATTCATCGCGAGTGGTCAGCTAACGAAAAAACGGCATTTGAATCGGCGTTAGGGATGTCGTATGCGGGCAAAAGAGCCCTTGTTTGCATGAAGCATGTGGGTCTGAATGTCGCAGCTGATCCGTTTATGAATGCTGCAATGACCGGAATTAATGGAGGCCTGATTATTGCTGTGGCTGACGATCCATCGATGCACTCCTCCCAAAATGAACAGGATTCCCGTTATTACGGGAAGTTTGCCATGATCCCGGTTCTCGAACCTTCGAATCAGCAAGAGGCGTATGACATGACCCGGACAGGGTTTGAACTTTCAGAGCAGTTAGGCACGCCTGTGCTGCTTCGGATTACAACACGTCTTGCTCATTCCAGGGCCGGAGTAATTCCTGTCGATACTGCAGCTTCCGAAAACAAATTAAAACTTCCTGCCGATCCGCTGCAATTTATCCTTCTGCCTGCTTTTGCCCGAAAAAGATACCAGACCCTACTGGATAAACAGTCCAGGTTTGAGAAGGCCTCGGAAGAGTCCCCTTTTAATCGGTATATTGACGGGAAAGATAATAGCCTTGGAATTATTTGTTGCGGTATTGCACTGAATTACCTCCAGGAAAATTTTCCCGATGGATGCCCGTTCCCAATCCTTAAAGTGGTTCAGTATCCTTTGTCCTCCCAAATGGTAAGAAAGCTTGAACAACAGGTCGATAAATTGCTCATTATCGAAGAGGGGTATCCGATTGTGGAAGAGCAGCTGAAAGGTTTTTTCGGATATGGGAAGCCAGTATCCGGGAAATTGGACGGCACCCTTCCCAGAACTGGGGAGCTCAATCCCGATATTATTGCGAATGCATTAAAAATCAAAACCGAGAATGGAATGCCGATGCCCTCTCTGGTCGCTAACCGTCCACCTGCACTCTGTAAAGGATGCGGACACCACGACCTTTTTAAAGCGCTTGATGAGGTGAGTGCCGAATACGGAGACGGTCACGTTTTTTCGGATATCGGTTGTTACACGCTGGGTGTTCTTCCTCCCTATCATTCAGGTAATACGTGTGTCGATATGGGTTCTTCGGTTACGATGGCCAAAGGTGCAGCCGATGCTGGTCTTTTCCCTTCATTTGCAGTGATTGGAGATTCAACTTTTACCCATTCAGGAATTACTGGATTGCTGGATGCTGTGTATGAGAAATCGAATATCCTGATTATGATCGGAGATAACGAATCGACATCTATGACAGGCGGACAGAATTCTTCTGCTCTTGGACGGATTGAATCAATTTGCCTTGGTGCCGGAGTCGACGCGGAGCATATTCATGTCATTGAGGCGTTACCAAAGAATCATGAAAAGCTGGTAGCTCTGATCAGGCAGGAGATTGCTTATAATGGCGTTTCAGTGATAATTCCCAGGAGGGAGTGTATCCAGAAAAGTGCACGAAGAATAAGTGAAAGCAGAAAGCAAAAACCGGCACATTGTGTCAGGTAACAAGCTTTAAATATGCTTTTCTGCCATAACCCGGATAATTTAGGTTCCAATTTAGGGGATACACCCCTGAAAGCCGGGTTTGAATCACAACACCAACTAGTTAGTAATTAATCAATAATTTCTTCGGATGAAGTGTGATATCGTTTTAGCCGGGGTGGGCGGACAAGGAATTTTGTCCATTGCCACGGTATTGGGTTTTGCTGCCCTCGAAAATAATCTCTACCTCAAACAGGCGGAAACCCATGGAATGAGCCAGCGCGGGGGTGCAGTTCAGTCCTATCTGCGTCTTTCGGACCGACCTGTCTTCTCTGATCTGATCCCCTATGGAAAGGCAGATTTGATTCTCTCTGTTGAGCCTATGGAATCGCTGAGGTACCTCCCTTATCTCGCTCCCCACGGATATGTGGTGACTAACATAACTGCTTACCGCAATATTGTCAATTATCCTGAATTTGAACTGATCATGGATGAGATCACAAAACTTCCGCATCGGGTTGCTATCGATGCCGAGGCAATAGCCAAAGAGATCGGTCATGCCAAAGTGTCAAACATGGTTATGCTGGGTGCGGCTACTCCTTTTATCGATGTTGCACTGGAGTCACTGGAACATGGTATTCGAGAGATTTTCGGGCGCAAAGGGGAGGAGATGGTGACCCTTAATCTTCAGGCACTTCATGCTGGCAGAACTTTTGCCCTGGCTAACCGTTAACTACATCGTAATTTACAGGGTCGGATTACCTCCGGAATGATGATCATTTATTAAAAAATTGAGACGCACAGCCGTAGGGATGCACGGCCGTTCGCCTCTAACTGTTTATTTAATGATTTGAATATGAGATATATATTTGTATTTTTTCTTTCCCTTTCATGGTTTGGCGGTTACAGTCAGAACAGATCCAATCAGGTGAATATTTTACTTCGCACCGGTGATCTGCTTTTTTGCAGCGCTGATTCCGGCAAACTTTCAAAGGCAATAGATCAGTCAACGCAGACCGGAATGGAAACTCATTTTGATCACGTGGGTATCGTAGAGGTAAAACAGGATACCATTTGGGTCCTTCATGCTGCCCCTAAAAAAGGTGTATGCATTGAACAAATCGGACAATTTCTGTCATCGGGCAAGTCACCTGGACAAGCCATTGCTTACCGGTTAAAGATGAATTATCAGAAAGCAATTTGCGCTGCTATTCAAAAGGCGCATGGATTCTTAGGACAATCCTACAATTTTACTTACCGGCTAAATGATCCCGGTCACTATTGTTCGGAATATATTTACGAGATATTTGCTGCAGATTCTGTTTTCACACTTAATCCGATGACCTTTAAAGATCCGAAAACGGGTCAATTTCTTCCCGGGTGGATCGATCATTACCGCAAGCTTGAACTGGCTGTTCCTGAAGGGGAACCAGGATGTAACCCGAATGGTTTGGCGGCATCAGACAAACTGGAAATAATTGGAGTGGTGAAGTTGAAAAACTGACACACAGCATAGCAACCTTTTTGCCGTTATCTGAATCATAGCTATAAACGATAGATTATCATGTGATTGATCTTCGTCAGTCCCATCCATTTATTACAAAAAAAATGATGTCCCTATTTGTTGAAAAAATGTATCTTTGCAAAATGATTCGAAATGTGAAAAATATACTTGGAGCGGCCTTGTTTTTCGTAGTTCTCTCTTGTGGCGATTATCAGAAAATAGTCAAAAGTACTGACTATGAGTTTAAACTGAAAAAAGCAAAGGAGTATTACGACCATAAGGAATATAGCCGTTCCTCGCAGCTTTACCAGGAATTAGTCAATATTTACCGGGGTACAAGTCGTGCAGATCAGATTTATTATTACCTGGCAAAGAGTTTCTACGGACAGCGGGATTATGTCCTTTCAAGCCATTATTTCAGACAGATGCTGAAGGAGTTCCCCCGCAGTCCATACAATGAGGAGGCCCAGTTTCTGATTGGTTATTGTTATTACCTTGATTCTCCGACTGCGCGACTGGATCAGAAAACAAGTCAGGAAGCCATTGACGCGCTACAATTATTTATTAATATTTTCCCCGGAAGTTCACGCGTCGCGGAAGCAAATAAACTCATCGATGAACTGAGGGAGAAGCTGGTGTACAAATCGTATTTATCCGGAAGGTTGTATTACGATTTGATGGATTACCGTGCCGCAGTTATATCATTAAATAACTGCATTAAAGAGTTTCCCGATTCAAAATATCGTGAAGAGCTGATGTATTACCTCCTTAAAGCCAAATACCTTTTAGGGGAAAACAGCATTGATGAAAAGAAAAGGGAACGTCTGAATAATGCACTGGATGAGTATTTTACATTTACGGATGAATTTCCGGAAAGTAAATATCGTAAGGAGGCTGACCGGTTTTTTGCAAACACAAAGAAACTGATGAACCTTAGTGATGAAGAAATAAATAAAATACAAAAATAGAGATGGATTATAAAAAAACAAAAGCTCCGGTAAGTACCGTACCAAGGGACCTGAATGAATTGGAAGCATTTACAGGTAATATTTATGAGTCATTAATGGTAATTGCAAAACGTGCCAACCAGATAAATGCTGAACTAAAAGAGGAATTAAACACCAAACTTCAGGAGTTTGCCTCATTTAGCGATAACCTGGAGGAGGTTTTTGAAAATCGTGAACAGATTGAGATTTCCCGTTATTACGAAAAATTACCTAAGCCAACCCTGATTGCTTACGAAGAGTTTAAAGAGGGTCAGATTTACTATCGCAATCCTACAAAGGAAAAAAAATAGCAGCAACTGTTTCCTGTATTGGATTCAATGCCAGCTATTATTTAACGATCATCCGGAATTTACCTATTAATAACTTTCTGATCGGATGGAACTTCAGGGAAAAAAAATTATTCTGTGTGTTACAGGGAGTATTGCGGCCTATAAGGCTGCTTCTTTGTTAAGGGGACTTATCAAAATGGGTGCTGAAGTTCAGGTTGTTATGAGCGAATATGCCCGGGAATTCATCACCCCATTAACCCTTTCGACCCTTTCGGGGCGCCCGGTCTTAAGCGAATTTTTCACCCGCAGCGATGGTCAGTGGAACAGTCATGTCGATTTGGGACTATGGGCTGATTTATTGATTGTTGCCCCTGCCACAGCCGCTACAATGGGCAAGATGGCCCATGGAATTTGTGATAACCTTTTGGTAACTACCTATTTGTCTGCTAAATGTCCCGTTATGATTGCACCCGCAATGGACCTGGACATGTTTCTGCATCCTTCAACACAGCGTAACATTGAACTCTTAAAAGCGGATGGAAATATCATTCTCGATCCGGCAACAGGTGAGCTTGCCAGCGGTCTTGTCGGAAAAGGACGAATGGAGGAACCGGATGTAATTCTCGAAAAGATCGTAGATTTCTTCGCTGAAAAAAAAAACTGTTGAATAAAACATATCTTGTCACAGCAGGTCCTACTCATGAGAAAATTGACCCTGTCCGTTATATTGGGAATTACTCATCAGGGAAGATGGGATTTGCTATTGCTGAACGGTTAGCTTTTCTGGGAGCGAAAGTTATTCTGATCGCCGGCCCTGTATCACTTCACTGTCAGAATCCAACTATTCAACGCATCGATGTTGTTTCTGCATCCGAAATGTATGAAGCTTGTCTTCTCCACTTTCCGGTTTGTGACGGGGCTGTGATGGTTGCTGCAGTAGGGGATTTTGCACCAATGGTTGTAGATAACCAAAAAATTAAACGAACCTCCGAAAATTTATTTCTTGAACTTCGGCCAAATCCGGATATTGCTGCCACTCTTGGGGGGATTAAACGGAAAGATCAGATCCTTGTTGGATTTGCACTTGAAACCGACAGTGATGAAGAGAAAGCTATGTTGAAACTGCACAAGAAAAACCTTGATCTGATTGTTCTTAATTCATTGAATGATAAAGGTTCAGGATTTCAGCACGACACCAATCAAATAAAAATATTCGATAAGAGTGGTTTGATTTTCACTTCCGGTTTAAAACAAAAATTGGAAATTGCTGTTGATATTGTAAATAAAATGTCAGAAACTGAAGATTTCCTCTCAGGACGTCGTTGATTTTTGTATTTTTATAGGCATTATACCCGTTTTTATGACAAGAATCTTCCTTTTTTTTGCATTTTTTTATGCTGCATTCGGGGTATGTGGTCAGGAATTCCGATGTAACGTAAGTGTCTCCAGTTCCAGGGTGGAAGGGACTAACAAACAGGTTTTTGAGTCGATGCGTACCGATATTTACGAGTTTATGAATAACCGTAAATGGTCTGACAATGTCTTTAATACCGATGAACGGATCGAATGCACCATTTTCATCCAGATTACCCAGCAACTTTCTTCCGATGAATTTAGCGGTACCATGCAGATTCAGCTGAACCGGCCGGTTTTTAACTCCTCCTACAACTCCCCGCTGCTGAATCTGAAGGATAATGATATACAATTTAAGTACGTCGAATTTCAACCCATGGAATATGACGAAACGGGGAACTCTAATCCGCTGACTAATATGCTGGCTTATTATGCAGATATTATTCTGGGATTTGATTACGATACCTATTCACCTCTTGGTGGAACCGCTTATTTTCAGAAAGCCCGCGATATTGTCAACCGTTCCCAAAATGCCCGCGAAAAAGGTTGGCGTGCCTTTGAAGGAAATTTCAACCGTTTCTGGCTCGTTGAAAATCTCACCAATAAAGCGTATGGTCCATTCAGAGAGTTGCTTTACCGTTATCATCGTTTAGGTCTTGATTTGCTGGCCGAGAAACCCGATATGGGGCGCGCAGAAATTGCCGATGCTTTAAAAAACATGCAGCGGGTGTACCGGTCTAAACCTGACACTTATGTAAATCGTCTTTTTTTTGAAGCTAAATCAGATGAGCTTGTTAACATATTTTCAAAAGGAAGTACTGATGAAAAGGGTAGGGTTATGTCAATTCTTACCGAATGTGATCCCTCCAATTCCGGAAAATATCAGAAAATTATGGAACAAAAGATATTTTAATCCTTATTTAATACGAATGTTGACACGATTAAGAATTCAGAATTATGCGCTAATACGTGAACTTGATGTAGACCTAAGCCCGGGTTTCTCTATAATAACTGGTGAAACCGGTGCAGGAAAATCTATTTTGCTCGGAGCGCTTTCATTGATTCTGGGTCAGCGGGCCGATTCTTCAGTTTTGAATGATAAATCGGTCAAATGCGTAGTGGAGGCTAGTTTTCGCGTTGATGGTCTGGGTCTTGAGGAGTTATTTCTGTCAAACGATCTTGACTTCGATGATTTTGCCATTTTCAGAAGGGAAATAAATCCTGCAGGCAAATCGCGCGCCTTTATCAATGATTCGCCGGTGATGCTTAAAGTTATGCAGGATATTGGGTTCCGGCTTATTGATATTCACTCTCAGAATCAGAACCTTGAGATAAATGATCAGACATTTCAGATGATGGTGGTTGATATCTGTGCGGGAAATCAGGAAGATCTTCTCTTGTACAAAGGTCGGTTCAGTGAATATAAGAAATTAGCATCAGAGCTCAGGGAGGCTGAGTTGGTGAATGAAAAATCAAAGGCTGATCTTGACTATTATCAGTTTCAATTCGACCAGTTGCATAAGGCCTTATTGGTTGAAGGGGAACAGGAAGAGTTAGAAAAAGAGCTTGAATTATTGACGCATGCCGAAGAGATTAAATCAGGTCTTTCGAATGTCAGTGAGTTGCTGAACGGTGATGATTCGTCAGCGCTGAACCAGACAAAAACAGCTATTGGACTGATTACTAAAATGATTCACTTTCTCCCTGATGCGCAAGGGTTTGCTCAACGTCTGGAGAGCTTGCATGTGGATCTTAAGGACATTGCACAGGAAGTGGCCTGGATCGAAGAAAAAGTAGAATTTGATCCTGAACGAATCAGGACAATCAATGAAAGGCTTGATGTGATCTATTCATTGCAACAAAAGCATCATGTTCAATCGGTTAATGAACTTATTCAGCTGCGCGACTCATTTGAAACCAAGATTGTTGCTGTTTCGATGAATGAGGAGGAGATTGTACGGCTGATTCAATTAAAAGAGCTGAAATACGCTGAGGTTGAGGCCTTTGCTCAGGGGTTATCATCCAGGAGAAATAGCATTGCCGGGGAAGTTGAAGCACGAGTTCTGAAACAGCTTTTTTTGCTGGGAATGCCAAATTCGAAGTTTAAGGTGGATATATCACCCATTCCTCTGCCAGGAACCCATGGAATGGATACAGTAAGTTTTCTTTTTACGGCCAATAAAAACGGGGCTCTTTGTGAAATTTCCAAAGTCGCTTCCGGGGGGGAAATGTCAAGGCTAATGCTCGCCATTAAAGCCTTAATATCCAGATCCAAGGCTCTTCCTACTATCGTTTTTGATGAGATTGATTCAGGGGTATCCGGAGAAATTGCGGACCGGATGGGGATCATACTCAAAGAGATTTCTTCAGATATGCAGGTAATAAATATCACCCATCTGCCACAGATCGCAGCCAGGGGAGATCATCATTATCTTGTTTACAAACAGGATTCAGCGGTTGATACCACAACGCTTTTAAGACGTCTGACCAAAACAGAAAGAATCGAAGAGTTGGCCAAAATGCTCAGTGGCGAAAATATTACCCCGGCTGCCATGCTCAATGCAGAAGAACTATTAAAATAAAATTCATCAATCCCGTTAAACAATTTGCCGCGTTAAGGGTTATATGGTGGAGATGTTCTGCACCAATAAGGGGAAATCAGATAAAGACTATATTTGTGCACTAATTTATTAATTGAAAACTTCATGGTTTTCAGAAATTGTATCTAAATGGCTTATAATTTATTAAAAGGAAAAAGAGGAATAATTTTCGGTGCGTTGAATGAAAGTTCAATTGCATGGAAGGTTGCTGAACGGGCGCATGAGGAAGGGGCTATTTTTACTCTGTCGAATGCTCCAATTGCACTGCGAATGGGTGAGATACAGGTTCTGGCTGATAAATGCAATTCCATCGTTATTCCTGCTGATGCTGCAAATATTGAGGATCTTGAGGCATTGATTATTAAATCGGTTGAGGTTCTCGGGGGGAAATTGGATTTTATCCTGCATTCAATCGGGATGTCTCCCAACGTGAGAAAAGGTAGACATTACAGTGACCTTGATTATGATCTGCTTAACAGAACACTTGATGTATCAGCAGTATCTTTCCATAAAGTATTGCAAACATGCAGAAAACTCGATGCAATCAACGAATGGGGTTCTGTCCTGGCATTATCCTATGTTGCGGCTCAGCGGACCTTTTATGGCTATAACGATATGGCAGATGCTAAATCACTGCTCGAATCAATTGCCAGAAGTTTTGGCTATATCTACGGTAATGAACGTAAAGTGCGTATCAATACGGTTTCACAATCACCGACTCCTACCACTGCAGGAAATGGTCTTAAGATGTTTGGTAATTTACTTGATTTCTCGGAACGCATGTCTCCGCTTGGTAATGCAACCGCAGATGAGTGTGCCGATTATTGTGTTGTAATGTTCTCGGATCTGACTAAAAAGGTGACGATGCAGAACCTTTTCCACGACGGAGGATTCTCCTCAATGGGGATGAGTGTTAGTGCTATGGAACAATATAACAAGGGCTTCGAGGAGCCGGGTCATAAATTCGATTAACGATATTCTCAATCATAAAAAAAGCGCCTCTAAAGCGCTTTTTTTATTACCTTTTGTGCAGACCGCACTCTTTTGTGTCGGGATTTTCCCAGTACCAACGCCCAGCCCTGATATCTTCGCCCGCGAAAATCGCCCTTGTGCACGGTTGACACCCAATGCTTGGAAATCCTTTGTCATGTAAAGGATTATAAGGAATTCCGTGAGTTTTTATAAATTCGAGTATGTCTGCCTCTGACCAGTCGATCAGCGGATTTAGTTTTATCAATCCGTTCGCCTCATCCCACTCTATCCTTTGCATATCGTGTCGCGTAACCGATTGATCACGACGGAGTCCGCAGATCCATACCTCCAAACCCTCAAAAGCCCGCTTTAATGGTCCAAGTTTCCGGATATTACAGCACAGTTTCCTGTTTTCAATACTTTCGAAGAACAGATTGATCCCCCTGGTATTCACCATGTTTTCAACCTTTTCGGAATCGGGGAAATAGACACTCATCCGAATACCATATTTATGATTCGTCCTGTGAATCAGGTCATAAGTTTCAGGGAACAGCCTCCCCGTATCGAGTGTGAAGATTTTGACACTCTTGTTAATGCTGGTAACCATGTGAGTCAGGACCTGATCCTCCAGGCCCAGGCTGCTTGACAAGGCAATCCGGTTGCCGTAATCGCCTAAAAAGCCTTCTAAAAGTTCCTCTGCCGTAGCATTGCTGTATTTTTGATTGAGTGCTTCTATTTGTTCTTTCATCGTTTTTACCAGTTCCATTTCGACAAAAATAGTTAAAAAAATTCTGTTCAAATTTTCAAATTAGCAAATTTTCAAATTAGCCCATTAGCCCATTAGCCCATTAGCACATTGGCACATTAGCACATTGGCACATTAGCACATTAGCACATTTTCAAATTGTCACATTTCCAAATTATCTCTTCGCCTCTTTTCCACCTACCTTGGCAGCGAGAACAGGAATTCCAGCCCTCCATCTTTCTTCTTTCGGGCAGAGATTTCCCCTTTAAAGCTTATAATCGCATTTTTAACAATGGCCAATCCCAGACCGGTTCCCCCCTCTTTCCTGGAACGTCCCGAATCGACCCTGTAAAACCGTTCAAATAGTCTTGAGAGATGCTCTTCATCGACACCTGGGCCATTGTCGGAAAATGATAAATAGTGAAATGAATTGTCTTCGTGATACTTAATAATGGAGATGGTTATGTTGTCACCTGCATAATTCACCGAATTTTCCATGAGGTTGCGGAAGACCGAAAAGATCAGTGAATGATTTGCATTGATGATAATATCTTCTCCGATCAGGTTTTCAACCTGGATGTTTTTTTGTTTGATCAGGTCACTAAAACTCTCAATCGCCTCATTGATCGCTTTTTTTACATGAACTTTTTCGCGGACATAGAGTTCTGAATATTCCTCAATTTTATTTAAGAGGGAGATGTCATTGACTAATTGGGTAAGCCGTTCCGATTGATTGTATGCCTTTTCAATAAAATAGTGCTGTTTGCTGAGTTCCAGGTCTGGATTATTCAAAACAGTTTCCAGATACCCTTTAACAGATGATATGGGAGTCTTTAGTTCATGCGAGATATTCGAGGTGATTTGCTGTTTCATGATGCTTCTTCGCATCAGCTGAGTCTGGTCTGCAATCAGAATTTCAAAGCTCTTATCGGGGAATATAATGCACTGAATATGAAAATGGAACTTATCTTTTTGCACAGAATATTCAATGCGGGGCAATTCATTTAGCTGATAGGTCGTATTTTCAGCAATTGTCTGGTCAATAAATTTGTTCACCTCGCCGAACTCTTCGGCCTGAAACAGATTCTCAATCGCAGTGGTAGTCTCTTCCGATATAATATTGATGTAAAAGATAAAATGACTATTGTTTAGGATCGCTTTTTTATCTGCAGAAAAGAACCCAACTCCTTCGTTCAGGACATACAGATGGCTGATTAACTTCTCTTTTTCAAGCATCAGCTCGGTTTTTGTTTTGCGTAACTGCTTGTATAACAAAATGATTTCACGGCTAATAAAACCCAGTTCATCGTTGGGGAAACGTGTATCCTCGTTGATATTAATATTCCCTTTGCTTCTGACCTGAACTGCAAAATCCTTGAGTTTTGTGATCGAATCTGCAATGTGATTTGCAATGTACCGCAGAAGGAATCCAAATGCAATAAAGAGAAAGATCAAAAACAGGATAAATGCGGTATCAACTTTTAAAAAGGATTTGATTTGGGTGTCATAAACAAAAGCTGCACGAATGATATACTTAGGATAGGATTTCGCGTAATAGATGTATTTTTTGTTGGTGGTTGCTGAGAGACGGATATTTTCGCCAAATCCCTCTTTGAGTGCCTGAATGATTTCAGGCCGCTCTTTATGATTCTCCATTGACGTGTATTCGGTCTTGGTATTGTCATACAGTACAATACCTTCATGGCTGATCACACTAATCCTTACCTTGGTGGGGGGAAGCAATATCTTCAGACTGTCGAGCTTTGAAAAGGCTTTCTCCTTAAAGATGGCGTGATGCTCAATGTACCGGTTTGTCAGGTCGGTATAATCATTCAGATTGGTTTCAATTTCGCCGATTCTGTAATGGTGCTCCCGTTGATTCTGATAAAGTATTATTGAGAAGGTAAAAATGCCAAAAAGGAGAAGATAGTAGAAAAACAGTTTCCACTTGATTGTTTTTTTATCGAAAAGCATAATGAAGCATTAATCTCACATTTCAAAATAATATCCAAATCCAGGTTTGTTCCGGATATAACTGCCGTATTCTTCCATTTTTCGTCGAAGGCGGGTCATATTGACATCAACTGTACGATCAGTAACGATGACGTCACTTTCCCATATTCGGCGAAGAATCTCTTCCCGTGAGAAAATTCTCCCTGGTGTTTTGGCCAGCAACGAAATTATCTCATACTCTTTACGGGTAAGTTCAATTTTCTTATCTCCCAGAATAAGCCGTTTTGTTTCCAGATCGATGGCTAAATTACCCATACTTAGCAGGGTAGAGGCAACTTCGGCAGGCGAGACCTTTGCCCTTTTAAGAACGGCTTTGACGCGGGCTTGAAACTCTTTGATCGAAAACGGCTTAATAATATAGTCGTCGGCACCCAGGTTAAATCCGGTAAGCATATCATTTTCGGCATCTCTGGCAGTAAGAAAAATGATCGGGACTTCAAGTTGCATCTCTTTTCTGATCCGCTGAGCCAGGCTGAACCCTGAAATCTTTCCCATCATAACATCAAGGATTATCAGACTGTATATGGCAAGGTCCCTTTTTAGGGCTTCCTCAGCAGAAAAAGAGGTATCAACCTGATAACCCTCGCTCTCGAGATTAAACTGAAGAATTTCATTCAGATCTTCTTCATCTTCAACTACGAGTATTCTAAATTTTTCACCCATCATTAATAACTTAATTTGATACTTCTTCTCCTAAACGGCTGACAATCTACAATATGGAATTGCCATTCGACAAATTATCAATTATTCTCAATGTGTTTTTTATGCTTAACAATCTCTCCGTTAACTACAAAGGTGATCGATTCAGCGATATTGGTCGAGTAGCCAGAGATTCGTTCAAATAAATTTGTAATAATCAGAATGTTTGCTGCCACTACTACCACTTCTGATTGTTGCATCATCTCTGTAAGTATTGTGGCTGCAACGCTTTTGCATTCATCTTTGAGTTCAGCGGCTTTACTCATTATCTGTTCTGCGAATGCCAGATCGTGCGTTTTTACCAGCTCAACAACATCTGAAAACAGATCTGTCGTTTTGATTCCAATGACTTCAATGCCAAGATCCTCTACTAATTGCAGGTAGTCTTGAAGCGGTTCGATCCGTTTGGCAATACTAACTGCGTGATCTCCAATTCGTTCAAGATCGTTGTTTATTTTAAGTGCTGAAATAATGTACCGTAAATCGGAAGCCACCGGCTGCTGAAGGGCAAAAATTTTCTGGCACAGTTTATCAATTTTAACATCAAGGTTATTAATGTATTCATCGTTGATGATTACCTTTTTAGCGATCACCAGATCGGCTGTTTTTAAGGCAAGAACCACGTCGATAATTTGCTGATTGACCTGCGAACACATTTGGATCACTTTATGGGCAAGTTTATCGAGTTCGGAGTCGAATATTCTGTAATTTTCCATGTTATAAATGTATAAAATAATTAATAATCAACCAAAACGCCCAGTAATATAATCTTCGGTCTGTTTCTTGTCGGGGTTGGTGAATATTTTTCTCGTTTTGTCATATTCGATCAACTCTCCCAGGTAGAAAAAGGCGGTGTTATCGCTAATTCGTGCAGCCTGTTGCATATTGTGAGTAACTATAACGATGGTGTAAAGCTCCTTAAGCTGAACAATAAGCTCCTCAATTTTAGCTGTCGATAACGGGTCAAGGGCGCTGGCAGGCTCGTCCATCAAAACTATTTCCGGGTTTACTGCCAATGTGCGGGCGATACAGAGTCTTTGCTGTTGTCCTCCGGATAAACCAAGTGCTGAATCACCCAGACGATCCTTTACCTCATCCCAGATGGCTGCATTTTTCAATGCAGTTTCTACAATCTCATCAAGCTGATGCTTATTATTTATCCCGTTTATTTTTGGTCCGTATGCGATATTTTCATAGATCGATTTGGCAAAGGGGTTTGATTTCTGAAATACCATCCCCACTTTTTTGCGTAAATTGACCACATCGATATTTTTATCATAAATGTTAATCGAGTCAATCATTACCTTACCTTCTATTTTTACTCCGTCGATCAGATCGTTCATCCGGTTTAGGCTCCTGAGAAAAGTCGATTTTCCGCAACCCGAAGGGCCGATAAATGCCGTTACCTTTTTCTCCGGTATTTGAATGGATATATTATTCAGCGCCATTTTGCCGCTGTAATACAAAAACATATTCTTTGTATCGATTTTATCAAGTATCATAATTAACGATTTTTCTTTTTTCTGATTCGGTATCTTAAAATTACTGCAGTCATATTCAACACAAAAGTGAGTAGGAGCAATACACAAGTTGTCCCGAATTGAATTGGTAAGGTCTGGTCGACATTGGCTGATTGGGTTGTCAACACATAAATGTGATAACCCAATACCATAAACTGGTCACTAAGTCCGGGTAAGGTTGCCAAATAATAGGCAGCTCCTGTAAATAAAATCGGAGCCACTTCACCTGCACCGCGACTAACGGCCAGGATCGTTCCGGTCATGATTCCTGAAATGGATCCCGGAAGGACAACCTTTCGAATGGTTTGCCATTTTGTTGCTCCCAGTGCCAGACTGGCGGCACGAAGATCCTGTGGCACTGTTTTCAGAGACTCTTCGACAGAAACAATTACAACTGGGAGGGTCAATAATGACATTGTAAGACTTGCCCAAAGAAGGTTTGGCTGCCCCCATCTTAATTCACCGCCAAAAAATGCTCCATCAATATGGGCTCCAACAAATTTTATAAAGAATCCTAAACCGAAAAGACCGTAAATAATTGATGGAATTACAGCCAGGGTTCGCACTGCAAAACGGATCGTTTTGGCAATTATGGAATTCTCCTTTGCATACTCAGTGAGGTATATGGCAGTGATGGTGCCGAATGGTACTGCCGCAATTGACATGATAATTACCAATAAGGCCGTCCCGTATAACGCCGGAAAGATTCCACCCTTTGTCATCCCTTCGGTTGGGAAACTGGTTAAAAACTCCCACGAAAGTGTGTCTTTACCACCTATGAAGATCACCAGTAACATGATGATAACAATGGCAATAATAAGTAAGGCTGAAACTAAGGTGATTCCTTCAATGACAATGCCTTTTATATTTTTTTTAAAGCTGTTTATCATTTTCCCTGTATTCTTTTCATAAGTTTTCCCTTGACATAAAATTCAGCAATCGCGTTGAGAACGAATGTAAAAACAAACAACAACGATCCAATCAGAAACAACACGTTATAATGAGTGTCTCCAAAAACGACTTCCGCCATCTCTGCTCCGATAGTAGCTGCAAGTGTTCTGACAGACTCGAAAGGATTAAGATCCATTAAAGCTGCATTTCCTGTCGCCATCAGTGCTATCATAGTTTCGCCGAATACCCTTCCGATACCCAAAAGGATAGCAGCAAAAATTCCCGGCGTTGCTGCCGGCAGAATGACAAAAAAAGCAGTTTGCCATTTAGATGCTCCAAGAGCCAGACTTGCTTCATTAAATGATCTTGGAACCGCTGTCAGTGCATCTTCGGTAATTGTGAAAATAATTGGTATGGCTGCAATTCCCATTGCTATTCCTCCTACGAAAGAATTTAACCTGGTGCTGTAATGAAATACATTTTGTAAAAATGTGGCCAGTACCATAAGAGCAAAAAATCCAATCACTACGGAAGGGAAACCAGCCAGTAATTCGATTGTTGGTTTGATTATCTCTTTCATTCTCTTATTCGCAAATTCTGCAGTATACAATGCAGCGAGAATTGCTAGCGGAGCCGCGAAAAGCAGGGAAATCAGTGTGATTTTAAACGTGCCGATAATTAATGCAAGTATGCCATATCGCGGTTTTTCTGATACCGGAACCCATTCTTTAGAAAGCATTGTTTTTAAAGCACTTTGATTATCATCGGTTCCGCTTCCTGCACTTACCGTATAAGTACTTGTGGACTTAGCCGTAATGGCAGAAGAATTTGCTTTTTGTACTCCGTTTTGTTCCGGGTTCTCCTGTTTATCTGTAACGTCTCCATAAGTTTCCTGAACGTCTTTTTTAGCGGATGTATCTGAAACTGCACCATTGATCTCGTTGGGTTTGACTTTAGAATCACCATCTGTAACTGCTCCATAGGTCTCCTGTGTATCCGCTTTGGCTTGTTCAGTTGCCGGTTTTATTATCTCCTTCGATGTATTGAAAATAGGAAAAGCCTCACGGAATACAAAAAAGAAAATTAACACAATAATCGTAATCGAAAGAAAGGCAACCCCCTTTATTATTTTTTCCGCCAGAAAATCGCCTATTCTGAATCGTTTCCGGGTAATGTCAATATGAACAGACGGCTGAATGTCTTCACCGCGTGTTTGTGAAGTCTTTACTTTATTTTTTTTTGTCATAAAGATTGGATCTTTGGACTGATTGAATCAATTGTAAAACAAAGGAAGCGAATAACTTCTGTGAAAAAGTTATTCGCTTTTGAACCATTTTTATCTTATTGAATTTCAATTCATATTGTTTTTACTTGACAGGAAAGTACCCCATGTCCACAACCAGTTTTTGTCCTTCAGGACTAAGAATCCAGTCGATATATTTTTTCATTTCTCCTGTTGGCCTGTTACGCAGATACATGTAGAGGTATCTGGTAATAGGGTAATCACCGGTTTTAATGGTTTCAGCAGTTGCAGCAAATGCGGGGCTGTTGGCATCTTTCTTAACCTTACAGATTGAAATACCTTCTGCGTATGCAGCACCACCATATCCAATTCCGTAAGTGTCTTTTTTAACTGCATTTACTACTGCAGCTGTTCCTGGCAACGTCTGACAGCTTGTTGCATAGTCGCCTTTTACAACATTCTCCTGAAAAAATACATAAGTTCCGGAGCTGTTTTCTCTTCCGTAAAGTTTGATTGACTGGTCATCGCCGCCTAATTCTTTCCAGTTTGTAATTTCGCCTCTGAAAATTTTGCCTAACTGATCGACCGTTAATTCTTTAACTTTACTTGCAGCATTGAGGTAAATTGTAATACCATCTTTTGCACAGGCAACTTCAACTCCAAGGGTGTTGTACCTTGCTTTGAGTTTCTCCTTTTCAGTATTTTTCATTTTCCGGCTTGCATTGGCAATGTCGGTAGCACCATTGATCAATGCTGAAATACCAACACCTGAACCACCACCCGTAACCTGAATTGATGCACTACTGTTGCTTTTCATGTAAACTTCAGCCCATTTCTGTGCCAAAATTACCAGGGTATCTGAACCTTTAACAGTGATCCTTTCGGGAGCTGCTGTGAAAGCAAAGCAAACAACACCAAGCAAAACTGCTATTATTGCCGACTTTAATAAATTGAATTTTTTCATTGTTTATATTTTTTTCTGTTTAACTTTTATTTTTTTAATCAAAAGGTCTACACCCTTCATTTCTTAATTTCCTAAACGCCTACAGCCTAATAGCCTAATCCTTAAAACTTAGCCTGAATTCTTAAGGTAAATACGTTGGCAGGTACGACTTTGCTGTAATCCAGACCTTTAGCTACTTTTTGACCGTCAGCCTGAACATAGTCTTCTGTCAATAAACCTGCAGCGCCTACTTTTTCATTCTGTACGATTTCGTAGCAGGCAGTAATTCTGATGTTGTCGTCAAAATAGTGGTGTAATGCAAATCCAAAAGTTGAGGTTGCAAGGTCACCCTTACCGCTCATTTTATTCGCAAGTTTTGTTGCATCAGTGGTAGTAAATCCTTTTACCTTAACCTGATTTCCTTTGATGTCGGTATTTGGATCGTAGTAGTCATAACGGAATGCGAACTGATTTTTCTTACCTAAATTCTTGATCAGATAAAGGTAACCACCTGCGAAATTATTCTGGAAATTTGCTACACCTGGTATTGCTGCTACAGTTCCGGAGGCTGCAACCGGGGCATAGCCAATAGTTGCATTTTTTCCTGCAAGGTACTCACCTTTTAATGAAAGTCCACCCAAGACATCAGCAAATAATTGAAATTCACCGCCTAGCCAGTTTCTTGATACACGATCCCCAAATTTAATATCGCTAACAGTCGTGTAATCACTGCTTAATGTTTTCAATGCATTTGATTTTGCTGCTCCAAAATATCCGTGTGCACCAAGATCTAATCCTCCAAAACTTCCAAGAGTTATGTTATAGGTTACACGAGCCATGATATCTTTAAAGTTGTCGTAATCGATATTGTCTGCGGCATTAAGGTTTGTGCCGGCACTGTTGGCGATTGTCAAACCGTCATTCCCGTTGAAAATTGCTAGTTGCATATGTAGGGGAACTTTCAGCGGATTGTATTCCAGTTTAGCACCGATAGCACGTTCGCCCGGATAAAGTGTTCTGATTACCAATGAACGCTCTGTCAATTCACGCTGACTTGAAGAGTATTCAACTTCGTAGTTTGGCCTGTTGAATTTTCCTGCCCAAAGACTGAATGTTTTTGTCCAATGGTCGTTAACAATGGCATAGGCATCCTTTAAGGAGATATTGCCAGGTGAAAAATCCGGCTGTACTACAAATTTTACGCCATCTAATGCTTCATATGTGAATTTTACCCGGACTCTGCGTAAAGAAAAATAGTTTTGTGATTTTGCCAGTAGCGCAGGGCTCTCGAAATTCTGATACTGAGCCTGAATATAACCGGAAACTTTGATTTTGGTAAGTTTCGCCAGATCAGACTCGCTGGTTGCTGCTCTTTCAAGTAAACCGTTTACTTTTTCGTTTAATTCCGAAATTTTTTCGGCTTGGTTTTGTTCCTGGGCACTTAGGTTGAGCGCCAACAGAGATACAAATAAAAATAAAAGCGTTTTTAACTTTTTCATGATTCGATTTTAAAGATTTTCTACAGTGCAAAAATTCCTTAATATTGTTACAATATTGTTACAATCAGATTAAATATTGTTACAGATGAAATACAATAATATTTCATTTTCGGGGTGTAGAATTTTAGGGTAGTTAACTTAAATGATGGTTACTGGCGGCTGGCTACTTGCTGCAAGCGGCTAGCTTCTGGCAAAATTTGCAAGGAATGAAGTTTTTTATGCAAAATTAAAAGGAAGGTCAAATTTTTGCAGACATTCAAGCCAGGCCCCAGTAGCCAGCCCCCAGTAGCCAGCCCCCAGTAGCCAGTTGCTAGTTGCCAGTCGCCATCCGCCAGTTGCCATTAGCCAGTAGCCAGCAGCCAGCCGCCAGTAAAAAGCAGTACGTTATCCTTTACTTATCTGTTTAGGTTTAAATGTTTAAAAAATAATACTTTTGGAATCTAAAATTTAGAGCGTATTTCCAAATGATCACACTTCGATTCTTGAAATTTATTGCCTCCTCAGTTGCACAGAACCGGCTTAATACGAATTTTAAGTCCGAAATTAAAGAACTGAACATTGACAGGAAGGATTTTGGCCCAGACTTCCATTGGGGTGTTGCCACCGCATCGTATCAAATTGAAGGGGCCTGGGATATTGACGGGAAAGGGGAATCGATATGGGACAGGTTTACCGCTAATCCAAAAAATGTAAAGGATAGAACCAATGGTCGGGAAGCCACCGATTTTTATAACCGGTACAAAAGCGACTTATCGTTATTGAAAGAGCTTAATTTCGAAAATTTCAGATTTTCCTTTTCCTGGCCCCGAATTCTTCCTGATGGAACCGGTCACATAAATGAAAAGGGAATTGATTTTTATGACCGGATGCTTGACCAGTGTCTAGAGCTTGGAATCGAACCCTGGGCGATGCTATATCATTGGGATTTGCCTCAGAAACTCGAGGATTTGGGGGGCTGGACAAACCGTGATATCATTGGCTGGTTTTCGGAATATGCCGATTTGTGTACACGCCGATTTGGAGACCGGATTCGGCATTGGATGGTGCTCAATGAACCGGCAAGTTTTACAACGCTGGGATATCTCTCGGGTATGCATGCACCTCAGAAGAGTGGTATTGCAAAATTTCTGGCCGCGGTGCATCATGCTTCACTTTGCCAGGCGACAGGAGGAAGAATTATCCGGGAAAACGTAAAAGAGAGCCATATCGGAACTACTTTTTCATGTGCCTATACCGAGCCTCAGAAGCGGACCTGGAGGCATCAACGCGCTTCCGACCGCCTTGATGTAATGCTGAACCGTTTATTTATTGAGCCCGCACTGGGAATGGGGTATCCGTACAGGGAGCTTCCCTTTCTGCGCAAGATTGATCAGTTTATTCTGCCTGAGGATCCTGAAAATTTAAAATTCGACTTTGATTTTATCGGAATTCAGAACTATTTCAGGGTGACCTCAAAGCCTTCTCTTATCCCCCTGATCTGGGCTAACCGCGTTAAACCATCCATCGATGCAGAGGTAACAGCCATGGGCTGGGAAGTTTCACCAGAAGGAATCTACGATATTATTATGCAGTTTGCCAAATATGGAGTCAAAGAGATCATCGTTACCGAGAACGGTGCAGCTTTTCACGACCATCTGAAGAAGAACGGGAAAATCCACGATCGTCAAAGAATCCACTTTTATCAGCGATACCTTCAACATGTACTCCGTGCCAAAAACGATGGCGCTCCCGTCACGGGGTATTTCGCCTGGACTTTTGTCGACAACTTTGAATGGGACGAAGGAAATCGTCCGCGATTTGGCATTGTTTATAATGACTTTCAAACTCAAAAGCGCACCGTAAAAGATTCCGGCTTCTGGTTCCGCGATTTGCTTAAGTAACAATGTCAATTCATTGTCAAATTGTCAAATTTTCAAATTAGCAAATTTTCAAATTAGCACATTTTCAAATTAGCACATTGTCACATTAGCACATTGTCACATTAGCACATTGTCACATTAGCACATTAGCACATTAGCACATTAGCACATTTCATTCCTTCATTCTTCATTCTTCATTCCTTCATTCTTCATTCTTCATTCTTTCATTCTTAATTCTTCATATTGTAATCAATTCTTAATGAGTTTGTAACCGTTTCGTAATTCTTAGTTCGTTTCTTGGCAGGTATAAAATCTATATTGGAATGGACAATAAGCGAGTGGTGGAATTGGTTGTGATTTCTGATGTTCATCTGGGAACATCGGGATGCCAGGCAGGCGATTTATTAAAGTACCTCAAGAGTATCAAGCCCAAAACGCTGATTCTAAATGGTGATATTATTGATATCTGGCAATTTAAGAAGCGTTATTTCCCCAAATCTCACTTGAAGGTTGTCAAACACCTGATAGGCCTGGCCTCAGACCGTTGTCCGGTATACTATATCACCGGAAATCATGACGAGATGTTTCGCAGGTTTAGCGGGATTAAGATCGGCAAGCTCCGGATTCTTAATGATCTGAAACTGGAACTTGGAGGAAAAACAGTATGGTTTTTTCACGGCGATGTTTTCGATGTTGTAATGCAATATTCCAAATGGTTGTCAAAGCTGGGGGCTATAGGATATGATTCCCTGATCTGGCTCAACACCCAGGTGAATTCAATAGGCCGTTTTTTAAATTTTGAGCCCGTTTCTTTTTCCAAAAGGATTAAAGAATCGGTCAAAGGTGCTGTTAAATTTATTAATGCTTTTGAAGATACAGTTGCTGGTGCAGCTGCAAGAAAGGAGATTGAAACGGTGGTCTGTGGTCATATTCACAAACCAGAAATTAGAACTATAACAGTTGGAAATCAGAGCATAAAGTATCTTAATTCAGGAGACTGGATTGAAAATCTAACCTCCCTGGAGTATAATGAAGGGGAGTGGAGGATCTTCAATTTCCGGAAGGATTTTGTAGATCTTTCAGATGGAGCCGATTCGGATCAGGAAAACATGGTGGATGTTAAAGTGAAAGATTTGTTTAATAATATGCTCGTCGAATTCCATAATTAAAGGTTTTTATGAAGATACTATATGCCATTCAGGGGACCGGAAACGGACACATAAGCCGCGCCAGGGAGATTATACCCTATCTGCAGGAATACTGTCAGTGTGATATTCTGGTCAGTGGCACTCAATGTGATGTTGAACTTGGTGTGCCGGTGAAGTACCGGTTTAAGGGATTGAGCTTCTGGTTTGGAAAAAATGGGGGGATTGATATGTGGAATACTTCCATCAATGCTAATTTGCCCAACCTTAGAAGGGAGATTGCCCAACTTCCGGTAGAGGATTATGACTTTGTGATCAACGATTTTGAACCGGTTTCGGCCTGGGCATGTTATAAGAAAAAGGTTCCTTGCATCGGATTAAGCCATCAGGGTTCCTTGCTGAGTAAAAATGTCCCTTTTCCTGCTAAACTTGACCATTTTGGGTCATTTATACTTCGCAACTATGCCCCTGCAATGATGCATTTTGGGTTTCATTTTGAGTCCTATGACACCAATATTTTCACCCCGGTAATCAGGACACAGGTGCGTGAAAGTGTTGCTGAAGAGCTTGATTATTATACGGTCTATTTGCCTTCGTTTAATGATAAACTATTGCTGAAAAAACTCTCCAATTTTGAAAATGTCAACTGGCATATTTTTTCGAAGAAGGCCAAAGAATCGTATCAGGTTGGGAACATCGTGGTTATGCCAATAACCAATGATGAATTTGTAAATGATATGGCGAAATCGAAAGGGGTATTCTGTGGTGCCGGTTTCGAGGCTCCCGCAGAGGCACTTTATTTAAATAAGAAACTTATGGTCATCCCAATGAAGGGGCAGTATGAGCAACAATGTAACGCTGCCGCATTGGAAAAGATGGGAGTGCCGGTGATCAAAAGTCTGAAAAAGAGGCATTTTGCAAAAATAGCTCAATGGCTTGAATCGGATGAGAAGGTGAAAGTCAATTATCCCGACATTACCCGCATCGTTATCCGGAAGCTTTTCGAAGTTAATGTTCAACGGGTTCTTCAGAATAACAATTGGGATCAGGGTTATCAGCTGACGTTGAAGTCATCCGAATTTCCGCAGATTAGCGTATAACAATACTTCGGTATGTTTTCGTATCTAATTCATGATGAATAAGTTGAAATATATGGAAATAAATTGAAATATTTTTTTATTTCTATATATTATAATCTGTTACATATAATTGAATAATATTAAAATTTACCGAACTAATATTTAAGAAACAGATCAATTATAGCAAAGGTATCTAGCCCGATATTTTTGAATTTTGTTTCCGGTGGTAATGATCCCAGATAAATAAGATTCCAACCACTAAAAAGGGCATACACACCATGCAAACAATTCCAAAACTGATCCCGGCTGAGTGTGTTCTGTTGTAATTGAGCGAATAAACAAACGGACTTGTGGCAAGCCCCACCGTTCCAACGATAATCCCGCCAATCAGTTCCCATTTCCAGGCAACGACCAGAGCCAGGATCAATACGAAAGAGGGGATCATGTGCATCAGAAAGGCGAGTATTTGCTGACTTACCGGCACACCGGGTTCAAAGGAGTCAAGGGCAAACATGCTCACGAAGAGGATGGCCAGGATGCAAAGTACACGCGGGGTCCAAAAAAGGATTTTTGAGTTTGTTTCCATGATTCAGGATATTAATTAATAGATTCACAAAGTGATATATATTGATTCAATTAATCTTTAATCGTGGCAATACTCAAAATTACAACATTTTAAAATAATATGCGAATCTGAGTTTTAAGTGGCTTTAATTTTCAAAAAATATCCTACTTTTGCGTCACCAATAAAAAAGGCGGAAGTAGCTCAGTTGGTAGAGCATCAGCTTCCCAAGCTGAGGGTCGCGAGTTCGAGTCTCGTTTTCCGCTCTGGATATCAGTTAGTTATGGATCTCCATAATTGACTGATTTTTTCTTTTTATAGGGGTTTGCGAGGTGTCATGTAAACCGGGATGTAAACCAGAAACCCTTGATGATTGCCATACTTTCTGTTGTATACTACTAGTACAAAACTCTTTCTAACGGTGAATGTCCAATTATAATCCACGTGAGAAAGGCCCATAAGACGTAAATATGAAGATGCCGGATAAAATATCCTGTTTCGCCGGAGTGGGATGAACGGAATGGTTTTATTGGAATAACCATTGGTCCTTCATTTCCTGTAGCAAACTTTGCAAGTAAATCTTTAACCAATAATTATGGTGGTCCTGCCAAAACAGGCTATTGTGACACCTTCATAAATTTTGGATATTTGGTAAGTAAACACATTGGCATATGCTCAATAATCTGTTACAACGATTATGATATCGAAAAGGCTGATTACACTTGGTGGCAGCTGGTTTACATTGCAGTCGGCCCCATGTATTCTTGTCAGTTAAGCTCTAAGCTTCATTTTGATTTGAAGGCAAAACTGGGATTGGCTTTAGCAAATTTAATTGTGGACAGTCATTTAGTAAACGCGAATACGGGAAGAGTCTTAGGAATTGATTTGCGCGCATTTTAAAGAGTCTGATTGTCCTAAGAATCTCTAACTTTGAACGTTTATTTCCTGGATATGGTTACTATAGATAATATTTTCAATTCACGGTTAAGCAAGGATATTTATGCTTCAGGGCGAGTAAAGTCGTTTAATGCCGGTTCCGTCATCTTAAACATGAACGATTATATAAAATCGATACCTATCGTCCTGTCGGGAAGCATAAAAGTAATCAAAACTGACCCGGAAGGAAGGGAGATATTATTGTATTACATTAAACCAGCTGAAAGTTGTATCATGTCTATTCTTGCCGGTGTAAATGAGGATACGAGTAAGATCAGTGCGATCGTAGAGGAAGATGCCGAGGTGCTTTTGATTCCGGTGGCAAAGGCAAGCGAATGGATAAGGGAGTTTCCGGAATGGAGTGATTTTATTTTCGCCCTCTATCAGCGGCGTTTTGAGGAATTACTTGATGTGGTAAGTGCTGTTGCATTTCAAAAAGTTGACGTCCGATTAATGCATCTGCTCAAACAAAAATCCGCTTTATTTCAATCAAAGATACTATCAGTTACACATCAGCAGCTGGCCAATGAACTTGGCATAACCCGTGAAGCGGTGAGCCGGGTATTAAAACAAATGGAAAAAGAGAACCTTATTTCACTTTCCCGGAATAAAATTTCCCTAATGTAACCTTTATCACAGAGTATGTTTTGGTTAAAGGATATTTTTATGCCCGGAATAAACGAAATCTTAAAAAAATATGCTTGACTTTCTCAAAAAATTATTTTCCTCAGAACAAACTGATTATGGACAACTTGTAAAGGATGGTGCCATTATACTGGATGTGCGCAGTGCCGGCGAGTTTGCAGGTGGTCACATCAGGGGTTCACTCAATATTTCTGTTGAGAAACTTGGAACCAACTATCACCAGCTTAAGAAAAAGAAGAAGCCGATTATTACCTGCTGTGCCTCCGGAATGAGGAGTGCATCGGCCAAAAGTATGCTGAAGGCAAATGGCTTCACCGAGGTATACAATGGTGGATCATGGCGTAGCCTTCAAAATAAAATTTGAAATTCGATTTGTAGAGACGTGATTCATCGCAGAGACGTGATACATCGCGTCTCTACACAATTGATCAGGGGATTTGTCACACTATTATTGATCATCGGATTCCAGGTCAAAGGCCGGTAACTCCAGGGCCTTGACATCGGGAATGGCACTTCCTGCAATTCCTTTGACCGAACCGTACATGTCTATCGTATTGGTGATCACCTTTTCAATCTGTTTTTCGCGCTGCTTCCATATCCGCTGCATGGCCCGTTTTTCGCTATCCAGATCTATTTTCATTTGCGAAAACCCTTCAACAATAGCCTCCACCTGCATCGTAAACGTTTTGCTTGTGAGGTAATCATAGAGCAGATGCATCTTGTCGCCTCTGTTTTCCTGAGATGTGACTGCATTGCTGACCAGGATTATGGTTTCACGAAGGGCAAGACTAAGTGATTTGAATTCTTCATAAGTGCAGATCCAGATCCCTTCCCTGAGCCCCATTCTGGCCATATCCGAAGGCATTGCTTCAGTGACCAACACCCCGATATCGGCCCCCTTTTCGCGAATGTCATTTTTGAATTTCTCGATCCAGGTAGACTGAAAATCTTTGGTTCGTTTGCTTTCGTAATAGATTGTTCCGCAATTTTGTTTCGTGCGGGTATGAACCACCTGGATGCAGTCGCCACCGCGTGCCCCTTTTTTGATCTCTTCGATCGTATCGAGGGGGAAATTATTGGAAAGCCAATCTTCAATAGCCAACTCCTGGACTTCACCCTGCATCTGCATCGAACCTTGTTCCTGCTTGCGTTTCATCTCCTCAGTAAGCTTCTTCTGATCATCAAGCTGCTTTTGAAGTTCACGCAGCGCCATCTCATTTTTATCCTGTTCCGTTTTCCGGATCTTCTCCTTTTCTTCAATCAGTTTTTGATTCAACACTTTCTGCGATTCGGCTTCAATAGCCTCTTTAAGTTCCCCTTTTTCGCGGATAAGTCTCGATATCTCTGCCTTACTTCTGCTTAACTCTTTGAGCTTTTCAGATTGCTCATTGAGCTCTTTTTGCAATAGTTTAAATTGTTCGGCCTGCTGCTCCTCAATTTTAGCTTTTAGCCGGATCTCAATCTGGGTCTTCTCCTCCTTCAGTTTAGCATCCAGCCTCTCCTGGAAAAGTTCGTTCTCTTTCCTCTTTTTTTCTTCGAAGGCAGCCTTCTCAACCTCCAGCGATTTTACCTGAGATTCATATTTTTGCTTCTCCACAACAAGTTTCGCGTTGTAACTTTTTTTGATATCTTCTTCCAGTTGGTGGGTAAGCACATTTTGAACATCAATTTCGGTTCCACAGTTGGGGCAGGTTATTTTTGATTCTTTTTGCATCGTAGAGTTTTTCAAAATGGTGCCAGAACAAAAGATTTAAGGGTATTTATTTTACCGCGTTAGTCCTTATGTTCTGTTAATTTCCGGAGCTATGTTATGCGGGAATATTATCCTGCAAGGTAATAAATTGCCTGGAATTAGTTGTGTGGACAGAAATGATTTTTGCAAAATATGGCAAAAAACATATAAGCGTTATCTTGCTGTACATTTTATAAGTCACCATTTTCCGATGGAAAACCCTGCTTCATTATTTTGCAAGAAAATATCTGACTTTAGACATTTAAAGGTGCAGAGCACCGTATCTATTTATAGAATTGGGATAAATTGTATTCGAAACAGGTACAGCGTACCGCAATATTTTCTTGGTGAATTGTTTAGCGAGTATTTATATTACGGTACTCTGTTCCTCCTAAAATCGGCCTTTTGTTCATTCCTACAAATCTTGCGAGGCTGTATCAAAAGTCATTTTAACCATAAAGTAATCGGGAGTTTCACAATTCCCGAGTACTTAGCGTGAAAAACATAGTTCTACCTATTTTAAAGTTTAGTCTAATACGAAAAGGGGTGACTTAGGCCTGAGGCTCTTTGTAAAAACCTTCTCCAGTATCTTTCTTCTCCCGTATTTTCTCACTGAAGATTCGCCTTGAAGAATTTTCTTTGGCAAACATTGCTTTCATCCCTTTTTCATCTTTCTGAAAGTACATGGTGTTGGTTATGGAAATCGTAGCTGCGAATTTCTCAACATCATGACCAGTGCCAATATAGGTAAAGGTCCAGCGGTTTAGTTTAAGCTCATCGATCAGTTGCTTAATAGCAAGGCCGGTGTACTCCGTTGATGCATTTTCTTCCCCGTCGGTGAGTATGGTTACCAGAACATTATAATCGGTAAGGTTATCTGTTACCTGTCGCATTTTGGCAAAACTGTAACCCATCGCATCATACAAAGGGGTAGAGGCGTCGGGTCGGTACCGTTTTTCATCAATCTGCTCCAATCTGCTTACCGGATCGATAAAGTGCAGAAGTTTTTGACCAAGGCCATTAAAGGTGACCAGTGAGATGAAATGTTCCTGCTCAGGGAATTCCTTTTCAATCCCTTTTACTGTCTGGACAATCTCGTTAAAACCTTCGATAATCGTGTTCTTGATCGATTCCATCGAACCGCTTTCATCCAAAATAATTAAGTTGTGAACCTGATGTTTTGTCTCCATAATATTTATTTTTTAACAAAGGTAGAGGCCACCTATGCCAAAACAGGTCATACCAAGGCGAAAGTTAAAATTCAAAATGAAAAATTCAAAATGCAAATATCAAAGTGATCCTGATTTTGAAATTTGCTTTTTTATTTGAAATTTCTACTTTTTTTTTGGTTTAGTATTCTTTGTAAAAACGCGTTGCTTCACCAAGCATTTTTTCCATCTCCAGTTTAAGACTTTCCGGTTTAACAACCCGGGCCTGGGTAGAAAGCATCAGTAACCGTTGTTTTAATTCAAAGTTAACCACCATCCTGTATCCCAGGGTTATCCCTTCGGAAGATTCATCGATAACGCGTTGCGACCAGTGCAATGGAAGAGACTTCAATAAATTTCCCTGGTAAGGCAGGCAGCAGAGCTCTATTTCAATTGGATTATCAGGTTCCGGAGCCGTAATTCCGATCACATTGCGAAATATGGCTGCTATTTTATTTCCTCCTGCTTTTTTGAATTTCTTACCTGAATCTGTTAAGCTGTTGATCCGGTCGAGTCCAAAGGTTCTTATTTCGTTGCTGCCACATAGCCTCCCGATTACATACCAGCGTTTAAGATATTCGCGAAGCAGATACGGATGAAAACAATACTCCTTTTCCAGGTCTGAATCAAACCGTTTATACTTTAAATTGACTTCTGATCCGTTTTTGATAAAAAAGGCCAGATCGTGGATATATCCCAATCCTTTGAATGAGTGATATTCCTCAAACTCTATGATTTCAGAGATGTCAGATCCCTCTTTTAAATAGCTGGTTAGTAATTCAATATTCTGTGAATACTCGAGTAATTTAAGAAAATAGGGGAATGAGGAATCCTCATTCCCAATAAAATAACCTTTTTTGTAGGGTGAATACTGAAGGTCGAGGCCAAATTCTCCGCGTAAGCTTTCGATATCCCGTTTTAGTTGGCGGTCCGAAACTTTTATTCCTGATTCATTCATCCTGGCGATCATCTCTGCGCTGGTGGGGAACCTCGATTTCTCGACCAGCTGGAGGATCTGGATGTATCGTTTTATCTTGGATTGGTAGGACATCTTTTGAAAAGATAAGGTTAGGTAAAAGAGCACATTTAAGCTGAATCTGCTATTTCGGTAATGAATCGTATTGCCGGACATATTCCGGAGTTTGAATAGCCCGAATTAATTCTCGTTAATAGTTTTCAGCCATCTCTTCAAAATAGCCAATCGGGTGCTGGCAGGCCGGACAAATCTGAGGAGGATTCTCCCCTTCATGCACATGTCCGCATTTGAGGCACTCCCACCGTGTTGGTTTATCCCGGCGAAAGGTGGTCCCGTCCTCGAGTCTTTTCAATAACTTTTCAAACCGCCTTGCATGCTCACCCTCTACTCTTGCGATCAGATGAAAAATAGCCGCAATTGCCGGAAAGCCCTCGGATCTTGCTATCGCGGAATATTGAGTATAAATGATCGATTCTTCCCGTCTCTCTTCATTGATCGCGATTTTAAGATTTTCCAGGGTTTTGTCAGAGATTCCGGTTGAATATTCTGTTGTTATTTCGACGGCACCACCCTCCATGAATTTAATAAACTGTTTGGCATGTGACTGTTCCTGAAGTGCTGTTTTGGCAAATAGAGCAGCAATCTGCTCATACCCCTCTTTTTTAGCTTTTTCTGCAAAGAGTTCATACCGGTTCTTTGCCTGACATTCGCCGGCAAATGCCTTTAAAAGATTCTGTTCGGTAATGGTACCTTTAATGCTCTTCTTCATAGTTGTAGGCTTTTGCATTTAAAAAAAGTGTAAAATAGATGATATTGGCTATAGTCCTATTGTTCTGTTTGTGATCTTTTCCCGAAGCTCATCCCTTAATTCCAGCAACTCTTTTGAAGTTCCGACCTTATAAAGATGTGGCATGATGAAACGTTTATGTTCAGCAGGTAAGAGCGCGGCCCTGGACAACAGGTATTCCTGACATTGCTGAGGAGAGGGCAGGGGATGAGTTGTTTTTTGATCTTCATATACCTTGCTATGGAGAAGCTCCCTCTTCAGGTTCGTAACATCAGTCCATTTATCCGGATAAACAGGGTTGTAAATGCGAGTGCAGGAGTCAGGATCTTCGGACCCGAGAAGAATCCCGTCGCACGAAAAATTGCCCTCATTGTCGTAATAGCGATACAGCGATTTCCTGCCGGGGAAAGTCATCTTTTCGATATTTTCCGAAATTTTCATCCGTGGGGTGCCATTACTTACGGCCAGTTTATAAACGCCATCGAGCGCCGCGTCGGGTTTGCCGGTTATCAGTTCCGTGCCGATCCCATATCCATCAATCGGCGCATGTTGTTCATGAAGGCTTGTAATCACATATTCGTTTAGCTGGTTTGAGGCAAATATCTTCACGTAGTGTAGTCCGGATGCATCGAGCATCTTCCGCGCCTTTTTACTGAAATAAGCTAAATCACCACTGTCGAGTCTGATACCAACTAACCGTTTTGACGAAGTTTCCAACTCTTTGGCTATACGAATTGCATTGGGGATTCCACTTCGAAGTGTGTCGTATGTGTCGACAAGCAAAATTGCATTTTCAGAATTATGTAAGGCATATTGACGGAATGCAGTAAGTTCGTCCTCAAAGCTTTGAACCCAGCTGTGGGCCATTGTGCCCGAAACCGGGATGTTGTATAAAAATCCAGCCTGCACATTCGAGGTGGATGATGCTCCCCCAATAATTGCGGCCCTGCTCGCCTGAATACCTCCTGCTCCGTGTGCCCGCCGGAGTCCGAAATCGGCAAACGATTTCTCCCCGCACACTAATTTTAGTCGGAATGCTTTCGTGGCAATGAGTGACTGAAAATTAAGGATGTTGAGCAATATGGTTTCAATAAGCTGTGCTTCAATGATATTTCCTTCAACACGGAGTATGGGTTCATTGGGAAAAACAAGTTCTCCCTCTCTTACGGAGTAAATGATTCCATTAAACCGAAAACTTTTTAAATAGTCAAGAAATTCTGATTTAAATCCAAGTTTTTCCAGGTAGTCAAGATTCTGTTCTGAATAGTTGAAATAAGACAGGGAGTTTAATAAGTCAGCCAATCCGGCAAAGACGAGAAATCCTCCTGCAAAGGGGTTTGTCCGGAAGAAATAGTCAAAAACGGTGGTCTCCTCTTTTTTGCCGGCCAGCAAATACCCCTGTGCCATCGATAACTCATAGAAATCGGTATATAGGCCCAGCGGTTCATTGATGAAATTTGCCATCATAATTTTTGATGCTTAAATTTAATCAGTTATAAATGACCCAAATTTAGAGGGTTAGAAATAATATCATTCGGTTCAAATTGCAAAATAAAAAATGCAAAATTCAAAATAGTCAATACGAAGAAAATGTTCTCCTTTTCATATTTTTAATTTTGCACTTTGCACTTTTAATTTTGCACTTATTTATTCAATGTGCAAAATTGTCATAAGGCCATAAATAGCTATCTGACAATAGTCTGAGATCTGTCTGGTCCCACCGATACGATTGAAATTGGAACCTGAAGTTGATCTTCGAGGTAGGAGATATAATTACTTAGCTCTTTCGGGAAGTTGCTTTCGCTTGTCACACCGGTAAGCGGTTTTTTCCAACCCGGAAGGGACTCGTAAACCGGTTCAACGTTATCGTCGAGTTCGTATGGAAAGTCTTCGGTTAACTGACCGCAGATTTTATAGTTGGTACATACCGAAATCGTGTCGAAATCATCGAGAACATCGGCTTTCATCATAATCAATTCGGTAACCCCGTTGATCATGATCGCATATTTGAGGGCAACCAGATCGAGCCAGCCACAACGGCGCGGACGTCCTGTGGTTGAGCCATATTCATGACCTACCTCCCTGAGCTTTTGTCCTGTTGCATCGTGCAATTCTGTTGGGAACGGTCCGCTTCCCACCCGCGTACAATAAGCCTTAAAAATACCAAACACTTTGCCAATCTTGTTTGGGGCAATTCCTAAACCGGTACAAGCACCTGCAGTAATAGTGTTGGAAGAGGTTACAAAAGGATAGGAACCAAAATCGATATCGAGCATCGTTCCCTGAGCACCCTCTGCAATTACCGTTTTCCCCGTTTTTATCTGGTTGTTAATAAATGTCTCACTGTCGATTAGCTGAAATTGACGAATCGTTTCAATTCCTTCAAACCATGCTTTCTCATAGTCATTTAACGCCTCCTGATAATCAAAATGGTAATAATTGCTCAGCAGATCGGTATGTTGCTTAACGCGTGTTTTATATTTCTCTTCGAAATTATAAAGGATGTCCCCAACCCTTAGACCGTCGCGTCCGATCTTATCTCTGTAAGCAGGACCAATTCCTTTGAGTGTGGATCCAATTTTTGCGTCCCCTTTTGCGGCTTCTGAAGCAGCATCCAATAGACGGTGAGTGGGAAGTATAAGGTGAGCTTTTTTCGAAATATACAGGGTTTTCTTTAGGTCGAACCCTAGCTTCAGGAGCGATTCAATCTCCTTTTTAAAGATAGAGGGGTCGATAACAACTCCATTTCCAATAACATTAATCTTGTCATCCCTGAATATTCCGGAAGGAATAGTATGCAAGACATGTTTAATATTATTGAATTCCAGCGTATGGCCGGCATTGGGGCCGCCCTGGAAACGGGTTATTACATCATAATGAGGGGTTAATACATCCACAACCTTACCTTTACCTTCATCTCCCCATTGGAGACCAAGTAATACATCTACCTTCATCCGTTTATTTTTAAAAATTTTGTATCGACATCACTGGATGGCCCTTAATGCTCTATTTTTCAGTGATAATTCGTGCTATCCAATGTTGTATTGTAACTATTTTCCACCACATTTAATCTTCTTAATTTGCTTTTAGAACGGAATGAAACCTTTCTGATCAGCTTTTAAACAGATTTATTTAAAGGGCGGGCAAAAATCGATCAAAGGTACAGATTATTTTCCGAAAAAGTAAAAAAAACCTCCCGTGAAGGAGGTTTAATTTTAGGATTTTACGGAATTCAGATGAGTATTCCTCGAATCATCGAATCTTCATTCGAAGTAGGGTAATATGGTCAAAATGGTGAATAATTATCCGCTAATTACATCGTCAATCTCGCCGTAAAGATAAAGAGAATGATGCGACAGTCTGAAATTATTCTGGGCGCAGGCATCTTTGATGATTTCCAGAATTCTGGGATCATGAAATTCTTTAACCTTCCCATTTCGAATATCAATCAGGTGGTCGTGCTGCTTTGAGGCTAGCGTTTTCTCAAATTGGGCGATATTTTTCCCAAACTGGTGCTTGATCACCAATTTACAATCGAGCAAAAGTTCTATTGTATTGTACAAGGTGGCACGACTTACCCTATAGTTCTTATTCTTCATCGAGATGTATAAGGTCTCAATGTCAAAGTGACCGTCCCGTGAGTAAATCTCATCAAGGATAGCAAACCTTTCAGGTGTCTTGCGGTGCCCCTTTCTTTCAAGGTATTCCGTAAAAAGCGATTTCACTGTTTCTCTACTGTTAAGCATACTATTCATACTTAATCTAAGTTAAAATAGAATGTAAAAGTAGAAAATATTTTAAGAAAACAACATTTTCGACTGAAAATAAAGTAAGATAAATTTAAATTTCCTTTCGTTGGACCGTATCAACTCCTTTAATATTTAGAAGTTTGGTAATCAGTGTTTCCAGGAGCTCAGTATTTTGGATATAGAGGTAGAGATTACCTTCAAATATTCCGTCATGCGCGTCAAGATTAATTGAACGCATGTTAATGCCATATTCGTTTGAAATGACATTCGTAATTTTATTGGCAATTCCCTGATGGTCAAAACCTCTGATATATAGATGCGTAAGGTAATAAAGCATCTTGGATTTTGTCCAGGTGGCTTCAATGATTTCGTCTCCGTGACTTGACATCAATTTTAAGGCTTCGGGGCACGATTTATTATGAATCATGATTTGACCGTCGTCAGAAACGAATCCCACGACATCGTCACCGGGGATAGGATTGCAACAGGTTGCAAGTTGAAAATTCGCTTTTTTCAGGTCTTCGTTAAGTAAAAATGGCTTTTTTTTGTCGATTACCTGGTTCTCATTCTTCTTGTCTCCGATAAAGGGAAAGGAGAGTTTCCAAAATTTCACAAATTTATTTACTGACTTTTCGAGAAGTGTAGTTTCGAGGTTGTCGAGGCTCACCAGTCCCATCCCAATTTCGGCATAGAGCTGTTCCTTGGAGTGAAGTCCGTAATGATTAATGAGTTTTTTAAGGGTGTTGGAGGCTGGTTTTACATTCAGTATATCCAATTGTTCATTTAATTTATTGCGCCCATCTTCGATGTGTTTCTTTTGCTCCTGTTTGAAGGAATCCCTGATTTTAGATTTTGCTCTTGCAGTTATTGCACTCTCGATCCAGGATGGCTTCGGTGATTGTTTATCTGAGGTGAGGATCTCGACCTGGTCACCACTTTTAAGCACATGGCTCATTGGCACAAGTATATGGTTCACTTTGGCACCGATACAATGATTTCCCAGTTCGGAGTGGATATCGTAAGCGCAGTCAAGAACCGTAGCACCTTTGGGGAGCATCTTCATCTCACCTTTAGGGGTAAAGATTACAATTTCCTGTGAATAGAGATTTAATTTGAATTCATCGAGGAAATCCAGCGCGTCGGATTCCGGATTCCGGAGCAGTTCCCGAATTTTCATCAGCCACTTGTCGAGTTCGCTTTCCGAAGCCCCTTCCTCCTTATACCTGTAATGTGCAGCGAAACCGCGTTCTGCAATTTCATCCATTCTTTCAGTCCGAATCTGTACTTCAACCCATTGGCCCTGAGGCCCCATAACGGTCACATGCAAGGCTTCATACCCATTTGCCTTTGGAATGGTAATCCAGTCCCTGATCCGGTCGGGTTTAGGGGTATAAATATCGGTTATCAGGGAGAGTATATCAAAGCTTTGTCTTTTTTCCGAGATCCCCTCTTTGGGTTTAAAAACTATCCGGATAGCTAAAAGATCATATATCTCATCAAAGGTGACATTTTTGGTCTGCATTTTATTCCAGATGGAATAAATCGATTTGGGACGTCCGCTGATGGTGAAATCGAAATTTTCCGCATAGAGTTTCTCCTGGATTGGTTTCGAGAAATCGAAAACCAGGTAATTGATCCGCTCCTCTTCACTCTGCAGCTTGATCTTTATTTGTTGGTAAACATCGGGATTTTTGTATTTCAGGCTTAAGTCTTCGAGTTCCGATTTTATCGCGTATAATCCCAGCCGATGGGCGAGTGGTGCGAGGATATAAAGTGTTTCTGAGGTGATTTTCAGTTGCTTTTGATAGGGCATCGAGTCGAGGGTTCGCATATTATGCAACCTGTCGGCAATTTTGATCAGGATCACCCTCACATCATCAGATAGTGTGAGGAGCATTTTCCTGAAATTGGTGGCCTGATTTGAATCGAAAGTTCCTGATAGTTTAGTCAGACCATCAACCAGAGAGGCGACCTTTGCGCCGAACATATTCTCGATGTCGCTAAGGGTGTATTCGGTGTCCTCTACAACATCATGGAGAATTGCAGCCAGGACCGATTTTGTTCCAAGTCCTATTTCACTAACAACAATCTTGGCAACAGCGATTGGATGGATGATATAAGGTTCTCCCGATTTGCGCCTGATCCCCATATGAGCGGTATTGGCAAACAGGAAGGCTTTCCTTATAAGTTTTTCGTTTTCAGCCGTTAACGGCCTGGTGAATGACTTAAGAAGGTCTTCAAATAAATCCTCTATCTCCCTTTTTTCTATTTCAGTCTGCAAGTCCTTCGCTTTTAGTTACCTCAAAAATAGTGTTAAAATATTTATGAACATGATCAGATGACTACTTTAATCTTTTTAACACGATTTTATTCATAACTATTTCAATGGTCTCAACCATGGTTCCCCACGAAAATTTCTCTTTTTCTGCAATGACATTTGCTGTGAACGAATCTATTCTTGCATTACTGTAGAAATCCCAAATAGCATCCGTTATTGCTTCAGGGCCGGGATTGACGACATATCCAACCTTGCCGTGAGGAATGGTTTCCGCCAGCCCGCCAACATCGGTAACGAGCATCGGTTTATTGTAATGAAATGCAATCTGAGTCACCCCGCTCTGGGTGGCAGATTTGTATGGCTGCACAACCATATCGGCAGCCCCGAAATAGTTCGCTACATCCTGATCGGGGATAAAATCTGTGCGCAAAATCACATAATCCTGAAGGTTCTTCTCACTGATTATTTTCAGATATTTTTCGGATGAGGTATAGAACTCCCCGGCGATAATTAATTTAAGGGGCAAACTTCGAAGTTTTTCGTCACCAAATGCCTCAAGGAGCCAATCAAGTCCCTTATAGTCACGTATAAATCCGAAAAATAAAAGATATCGATAGTCGGGGTTCAGCTCCAGGCGTTTAATCGCTTTTTCCCGGGTTACGATTTTCCCAAATATATCATAAAGCGGATGGGGGGTATAAATCATTGGTGCAAGGGGTCTGAATTTCTTCAGGTCATTCAGTACTGCCCTTGAAAGCGTGACGAACCCATTACAGCTTCTGGTAAAGTAGTGTGTTAAAGCACTGTCAAAAAAGTGCTTTTCGTGTGGGATTATATTGTCTGCAATAGCGATTACCCTGGTGTAGCTGTTTTTTCGGACGATTCTGGCAATGGTGCCTAAACAGGGTGCCATAAAAGGGGTCCAGTAACGAACCAGAAGCAGGTCAGGTTTCAGTCTCATAATTTCCCGTCCAACAGCAAGCCAGTTAAATGGATTCACAGAGTTGACTCTGATTCTGATATCTAACCCCTCAGGAGCAGGCTGATCTGATAATTGGGTTTTGCCGGGAAAAAGAAATGAAGGATATTGAAGAGAAAAAGTATAATTAATGACTTCATCACCATTTTCAATCAGCGCTTTAGTAAGCCGTTCATTGAATGTGGCAATACCTCCGCTGCGGCTGGGCCACGTGGTGCCAAGAAGAATTATTTTTTTTTTCAAACCATAACTATTTTAACGCAAAGGTAAAAATTTTCGTTAAGAACATTTCCATTATCTTTGGCAAACTGTAAACCTGTAATATTAATGATGGACGAAAGACCTTTAATCTTAATTTCGAACGATGATGGGGTGTATGCAAAGGGGATAAACGAACTGATCGAGGTGATGCGTCTGTTTGGAGATATTGTCGTTGTGGCTCCCGACAGTCCCCGCTCAGGAATGGGACATGCCATCACTGTGGATCATCCGTTAAGGGTCACCCGCCTTCAGGAGGAGGACGGACTCCTGATTTACTCGTGTACCGGAACACCTGCTGACTGTATTAAGCTTGCATGTAATCAATTACTGGATAAATTACCCGATTTTATTATATCCGGAATTAACCATGGAGCAAATACCTCTGTCTCAATTTTGTACTCCGGTACGATGGGGGCCGCACTTGAGGGGTGTATTCACGGGGTACCATCAATTGGTTTTTCGTTGAACGATTACAGCCCGGACGCCGACTTCTCACGTGCCAAAATTGTGGTCGCCCGTATCTTTCAGACTGTCGCTCAAAATGGCCTTCCCGAGGGCGTTTGTCTGAACGTTAATATCCCGCAAGGGGAGGTGAAGGGGATTAATTTCAGTCGCCAGACAAGGGGAAAATGGGTTGAAGAGTTTGAGAAAAGAACCGATCCCCATGGTCGCGGATATTATTGGCTCAAGGGATATTTTAACAATGCCGAATCAGAAGCTCTCGACACCGATGATTTTGCGGTGCTCAATGGGTTTGTTTCGGTTGTCCCGGTAAATACAGACCTTACAGCCTATACAGCGTTCCCGCAAATGCAAAAATGGAAATTCTAAGCGTATGCATGTTGATGACAGATCATTATTTTTCAATAAAATAGGGTACGGATTACTGGTTGGATTCATCACTCCGGTAATCTCTTTCCTGTTGTATTATATTTTTCGTTTTGGGCAGTATAATTTTTCGGAATACCTTCATTTTCTGATTGAGTCAAAAAAAATTGTGAATGTATTAAGCCTCTCAGTCTTGCCTAACCTGGCTCCATTTATGCTATTAATAAATAGTAGCCGTTATAGTTCCGGGAGAGGCGTTTTAACTGCTACAATACTACTTGGAGTGATTATCTTTATTTTGAAGTTTGTCCTCTAAACAGCTGATATGTAATATGAACAATATAATGTTGTCTTAATATTGTCCTCTTTTGACCTCCCCCAACCCAGACCTCCCCCAACCCAGACCTCCCCCAACCCAGACCTCCCCCAACCCCTCCAGAGGAGGGGAGAAGGAGGGGAGAAGAAGGGGAGGGGAGAAGGAGAGGAGGGGAGAAGGAGGGGAGTAAGGATTGCTGGCCAAAAGTCTCCCCTTTGGGGCGATTTAGAGGGGTCAAAAAGGAGAAGATTAGAATTTTAAGTAGTACATTATATCTTTTCTATTACTTAATATGTTATTACACCTGTTTTTCACAATTTCATGAGCCTTTATAACTAATTCGTTGACAGATGAGATACTTTATTATTGCAGGTGAAGCTTCCGGTGATCTGCACGCTTCCCACCTAATGCGGGAATTGAAGAAGGAAGATACCAATGCTTCTTTTACTTTTTTCGGCGGAGAGCTCATGGAAAAGGAAGGTGGTATCCTCCTGAAACATTACCGGGAGATGGCGTTTATGGGACTTTTTCCTGTGCTTCTGAACCTTCATAAAATTAAACGCAACTTTAAATTGGCAGAACAAAAGTTGCTTGAATTCAAGCCTGATGTTTTGATCCTTGTCGATTATCCCGGATTTAACCTCAGGATGGCCGAGTTTGCAAAACTTAACGGGATAAAAGTATTCTATTATATATCCCCCAAAATCTGGGCCTGGAAAACCAAACGGGTTCATAAAGTGAAAAAATTTGTGGATGAGATGTTTACGATATTTCCTTTTGAAACAGATTTTTACGCAAAATACAATTATCCGGTTCGGTTTGTAGGGAATCCCACAATCGATGAACTGACGCACCGGCCGAATCAGCAGGAAACTTTTGCTGAATTCACGACCAGAAATCACCTTGCCAATAAACCCATTATTGCAATTCTTGCTGGAAGCCGTCGTCAGGAGATTACCCGCATCCTGCCTGTTTTGGCTTCAGTATCTTTGCGGTTTCGTGAATTTCAGTTTGTTATAGGTGGCGCCCCTTCCCAGTCACAACAATTATATACCGAAGTGCTTAAAGATTTTGAGATACCTGTAGTGTTTGGACAAACCTATGAATTATTGCAGCAATCGACTGCAGCATTGGTTGCTTCAGGAACAGCAACTCTTGAAACAGCATTTATAAATATTCCTCAGGTTGTTTGCTACCGTATTGAAGCCGGAAGGCTGGGAACGCTAGTCAAGGATATGTTGGTTAAGATCCCCTGGGTCTCCCTTGTCAATCTGATTGCAGGTCGCGAAATAGTGAAGGAACTTTTTCAGCAATATTGTACTGCCGAAACTGTAGGAAACGAATTGGACCGTATACTCACCGATCACACCTATCGCCAGAAGATGCTGGATGGGTATGCCGACGTAATGTCTGTACTTGGTGGTCCGGGTTGCGCAGAACGTGGAGCAAAATTGATGGTCGATATATTGAAAGGAAAATAGAAAATCAAATGGTCAGTTTATTCAGAAAAGAGATTACCCAGTTTTTTGGTTCTATTATTGGGACAATGGTGTCTGTGGTATTTTTGGTAGTAACGGGACTGTTTTTATGGGTTTTTGCAGGGAACTATAATATTCCTGACGGAGGGTATGCCACCTTAAATGGTCTGTTCGAAATCGCCCCGTGGATCTACCTGTTTTTGATCCCAGCCATTACCATGCGTATGTTTTCCGACGAGAAACGCAGCGGGACAATGGAATTGCTTCTCGTCCGTCCTGTATCCGAACTTCAACTCATTTTTACCAAGTTTCTGGCAGCCTTTGTCGTTGTACTGCTCACCTTGCTGCCCACGCTCATCTATTTTTTAAGTGTCTATAGGTTAGGTAATCCGGCAGGATGTATTGATACCGGGGCTACCTGGGGAAGTTACATGGGATTGCTGTGGCTCGCTATAATTTACCTGACTATTGGTTTATTCACCTCTTCTATGACTGATAATCAGGTTGTAGCTTTTATTTCGGCTGTTTTTTTGTGCTTCTTCTGGTATTCCGGATTTGGATTTATTGCCCGGCTTCCTTTCCCTTCTGATATTGCTTCATTGATACTATCACTCGGTATTGATGCCCATTACGAATCGGTCAGCAGGGGGGTTATCGACAGCCGTGATTTGTTCTACTTCCTTTTCATGTCCGGATTATTTATCCTGATAACCCGTATTGTTCTTGAATGGAAACGAAGACCTCTTAAAAGATCATCAACCCATTTACTGATTTATTTATCAATTTGCCTTATTGTTTCCTTAATCTCGGCGACCAGCTTTTTTCGTGTTGATCTGACAACGGAGAAAAGGTATACCCTTTCAGATCTGACTATTGACTTACTTAGAAAAGTGAAGTCGCCTGTTGATGCAGAAATTTTACTGGCGGGTGATCTTCCTCCCGGGTTCGTGAAACTGCAGTTGGCAGCTGTTGAAAAACTTCGGGATATCAGGAACTTTTGCGATCAGCCATTGAATATTCATACTACTGACCCCTTTGAGTCAAACGATAAAAAGAGATACCTTGAAAATCTTCAATCACTCGGAGTCTCCCCCGTTAATTTGCGCATAAATTCCGATAGGGGAATAACCAACAAAACAGTTTTTCCCACTTTAATTCTGAGAAGTGCCGGGAATGAATTGGCCATAAATTTATTGAAAAACGATCCATTTCTGCGCGACGAGGAGAATCTGAATCGTTCCATTGAGTTGCTTGAATATGAATTTGCGAGGGGTTTGAAAGTTTTGTTTCAGGAAAAGAGGGAGAATGTGGCTTTCCTTACGGGGAATAATGAACTTGAGGAGGTTCAGGTTCGCGATATTTCAAGCACCCTTTCCGAGAGTTTTAATATTCATCGGATTACCGTTGACGAGCTCCTCTCTGTTCCCGACAGTTTTAAAAGTCTGGTGATAGCCAATCCGACGAAGCCGTTTTCAGAGCGGGATAAATTCGCAGTCGACCAATTCCTGATGCGCGGCGGGCGTGTGATGTGGCTTGTCGATCCGGTAAGTGTGAGTCTTGACAGTCTTTCGGGAGGGATGTCTACACTAGCCTTTCCCAGGGATCTAAATCTTGGTGATCAGTTTTTTCACTATGGCGTGAGAATTAATTCAGATCTTGTTCAGGATGTTGAATGTCAGCAAATTAAAGTCAATACGGCCCTGGTGGGACAACCGCCTAAATATTCAATGGCTCCCTGGTATTTTTCCCCGTTATTAAACCCGGCACAAAATCATCCGATCGGTAAGAATGTGAACAGGGTATTATCTGAATTTGTCAGTTCTATTGATCTTGTTGGGGAGTCCCAGTCGGCAAAGGGTACTGTAATATTGAGCACATCACCCTACTCGAGATCAAACAAAAGTCCATTGATTGTAAATCTGGGGATGATCGATGCCCCGCCCGCACGCGATCTTTTCAATAAACAAAATATTCCTGCCGGTGTATTGCTGGAGGGGACTTTTACTTCAGTATTTAAAAACCGCATGGTGCGTGAACTTGATATTGCGCCGGGTACAAATGCCATTCCGGAGAGTAAACCGACAAAAATGATTTTCATTTCGGATGGAGGTCTTATTGCCAATAAAGTTAGCTTTTCGGGTGGCAAATATACTCCACAACCTCTGGGATATGATAAAAATTCAAACATCACATTTGGGAATAAGGAGTTTTTGGTTAATGCTATTCATTTCCTGTGTGACGATTCCGGACTTATGGAATTAAGGTCACGGTCGATGCAAATACGGTTACTTGATAAGGTTAAATTGCGGGAGGAAAAATCGTTCTGGCAACTGATTAATGTAGCACTTCCTGTATTGGTAATTCTGGCAGGGGGGATCTTATTCTCGTTGTTGAGGCGCAGACGCTATGCAAGACAGTGGCTTGATAATTAGCCGGATACCTGATTCTGAAACGGCTGTTCAGGGAAATGTCGATAAATTTCAAATAATTATTCCGATTGAAATTGGAATGTGTTTGAATAATTGTAAATTCGTCAATTCCCGTATAGGGAGTCAAAGCCCTGTAATGGGCTACTGTAATGTATCTGAAAATATCAACCAGTAATAAATTTAAGCATATAAACCGATGAGATTTGTCGTTTCAAGTACCGAATTGCTAAGGCATTTAAATGCAATCAGCAGGGTAATCAGCAGTAAGAATACCTTACCTATTCTCGATAATTTTCTGCTAAAGCTCGAAGAAAAAACGTTGTGGATCACGGCTTCTGATTTGGAAACCACCCTAACCACAAAAATAGAACTTGAAAATTCTGCGGAAGATGGATTAATTGCAATTCAGGCCAAGATTATGCTCGACACTTTAAAAGAGTTTCCTGAGCAGCCGTTGACTTTCAATATCGACTCCGAATCCTTTGCCGTAGAGATTTTATCGGCAAACGGAAAGTTTTCGATTGTTGGTCATAACGGGGAAGACTTTCCTGTCTTGCCAAAACTTGCCGAAAATCATAATGAGATCAGTCTCCCTCACGATCTTTTGCTAAGTGGAATAAACAAAACGCTCTTTGCGACTGCAGATGATGAACTTCGGCCAGTAATGAATGGTATTTTTATTGAACTTTCGCCTGAGGAGATAGCGTTTGTTGCATCTGATGCCCACAAGCTGGTCAGATATAAGCGGAGTGATGTCAAATATACCGATGTGGCCTCTTTTATCCTTCCTAAAAAGCCGGCATCACTGCTTAAAAACCTCCTTCCACGTGAAGATTCTGATGTAAAACTTGAATTCGACGAAAAGAATGCTTTTTTTACACTCAACGGTTTTAAAATGGTTTGCCGTCTGGTAGAGGGGAAATATCCTGCCTATAATAGTGTTATTCCGTTGAATAACCCCAATGAGCTGGTGATCGACCGTGTGGAGTTTTATACTACGTTAAAAAGGGTATCGGTTTTTGCCAACCAGGCGAGTAACCTGGTGCGTTTGAAACTTACCCCTTCAGAACTGATTGTATCAGCACAGGATATTGATTTTGCGATCTCCGGAGTTGAAACCATTAAATGTGAATATGATGGACAGCCAATGGAAATTGGTTTTAAATCTACTTTCCTGGTTGAGATCCTCTCGAACCTCTCATCGGGTGATGTAAAGATGAAACTTTCGGATCCTTCAAGAGCCGGTCTTTTACTTCCTGCTGAAAAAGAACAGGAATACGAGGACGTTCTTATGTTGTTGATGCCGATGATGATCAATGCTTAATTCTTAAATACAGATACCGATAAAGCCTGGTGGTTACAAGACCGCCGGGTTTTTTTAGTTTAAAATTAAACCCATAACGTGAAGCTTAACCTTAAAAATCCGATCGTATTTCTCGATCTTGAAACCACGGGGATCAATGTGGTCACCGATCGAATTGTCGAGATTGCCCTTTTAAAGATCTATCCTGATGGCCGTGAAGAGGAGAAATTTCAGCGGATTAATCCCGGAATTCCTATTCCACCCGAGACCTCAGCAATTCATGGAATTTTTGATGAGGATGTGAAAGATGCCCCCCATTTCAAGGAGGTGGCTAAAATCTATGCCAAATTTATTGAAGGGTGCGACCTTGCAGGATTTAATTCAACCAGGTTCGACATCCCGCTGCTCTCTGAAGAGTTTTTGAGGTACGATATCGATGTTGACATGAAAAAGCATAAATTCGTCGATGTGCAGATTATTTTCCACAGGATGGAGAAGAGAACCCTGGCAGCAGCCTATAAGTTTTACCTGGCGCAGGATCTTGAAAATGCCCATAGTGCAATGGTAGATACTAAGGCTACCTATGAAGTTCTAAAAGCACAGCTCGATCGGTACAATGGAGTCGAATTTGACGATAACGGGAAAAAATCGATTCCTGTAGTCAATAATGTGGAGGCATTGGCCTCTTTTTCCGCATTCGATAAAAGTGTCGATTTCGCAGGGCGTATTGTTTTTGATGAAAAAGGGGTGGAGGTATTTAATTTTGGAAAACATAAAGGGAAAGCAGTTGAAAAGGTTTTGCAGGATGAACCGGGGTATTTTTCATGGATGATGCAGGGTGAGTTCCCCCTGTACACCAAAAAAGTCTTAACCGCAATAAAGTTAAGGGATTTAAACCGGAAACTCTGAAAATTGTCTGAGTTTGAATTTCTGTCATAATTACTATATTAAAATTTATTACCATGAAGATCATTTGTATTGGACGCAATTATTTAAAGCATGCCCGTGAGCTTGAACATGATATTCCAACGGAACCGGTTTTTTTCATGAAACCAGACTCCTCCTTATTGTTGGATAACCGTCATTTTTACCTTCCCGGCTTTTCAAATGAGATTCATTACGAGGTCGAACTGGTTATAAAAATTAATCGTCTGGGAAAAACCATTGAAGCCCGTTATGCTCATCGTTATTATGATGAAATTGGCCTTGGTGTCGATTTCACGGCTCGTGATGTACAACGTCACCTGATCGAAAAGGGGTTGCCATGGGAAAAAGCTAAAGCATTTGATTCGTCTGCCGTTTTGGGTGGTTTTATTCCTAAGGAAGAGTTGGGGGACCTTGGGCAGATCGATTTTTCACTCCGGAAAAACGGGGAGGTAATGCAGCGGGGAAATTCAAGAGATATGATCTTTTCCGTCGACACCGTTATTGAGCATATTTCGCAGTTTGTGACCCTTAAAATCGGGGATCTTATCTACACCGGAACCCCTGCCGGAGTTGGTCCTGTTAAGATCAATGATCAGCTTGAAGGTTTTATTGGCGAACGGAAAATGTTCGATTTTCTGGTGAAGTAGGAACCATGAAATACATAGAAATAAGGTTGAAATAAATAGAAATATTTTATTTCAACTTTATTTCAACCTATTTCCACTTATTTCACCTTTATTTCCACGAATTTCCAATTTCTATTTATTTCTAATTTCCATTTATTTCTTCTTATTCCCTGCTTATTTTTCTTCTTTATCTTTCATTCTCCGCACATTCCTTATCTACAAACCAATGTAGTTCTCCTGTGGGATGGATATGTGAAGCGGGAAAGCGAGAAGCACCTTGGGAATTGGAGATAATCGTATTGAATATTTTTGATTTGGATGCTCCACAGGCAAGAAAGGCAACTCTCTTAGCATTGTTCAGGACCATTCCGGTTAATGAAATGCGAAGTTGTCCCGATTCAGGATGTGTCGCAATGGCTGTGTATTCATTTGAATCAAGCAGCGCGATCTGATCCGGAAAAATTGAGGCTGTATGTCCGTCATCCCCCAGACCAAGAATTACCAGATCAAAGTTCGGCCATTCGTTAACGATAGGAATCAAAAATTTTATTTCCCTGCTGTATCTTTCAGCCTCCCGATGAGGTTCCTGTTCTCCCTGAATCCTGTGTACCTGATCAGGGGCCAAAACAATCTTCGAAAAGAGGAGTTGTTGAACCACCCCATAATTACTTTCCGGGTCTGAGGGGGGAACCATTCTTTCGTCACCCCACCAGAAATGGATTTTCTCCCAGGGAACCTGATTCTTATATTTTTCTGCGAGTAGTGAAAACAAAAGCGAGGGTGTTTTGCCTCCCGACAAGGCGAGATGGAAGTTCCCTGAGCCGGATTTGTCAACCCATTCAATCAGCTGTTTTGCAAATGCATCAGCCAGATCTGCCGGGGTGTCATAGGTATGGATAATCGGGGCCATGGAGAATAAAATTAAAAATTAAAAATGCAAAGTGTAAAATGCAAAATAAAAAGAGCAAAATTCAAATTATAAAATGATTATTGCCAGGCGAAAAATTCATTAACCATTAACCATTAACCATTAATTTTTGCTACAACTCACAATAAAGTCCATCGTCAGCCAGATTTTTGCAGGGATAACGCCAGGTTTTGTCCCCTTCAATCAATTCGTCCGATTCGTATGGGCCCCATGTCCCGGCAGGATAGCCATAAATTGGTATTGTCGTGTCATTCGACCAGGCATCCAGTATTGGCTGAATAAAACTCCAGGCTGCCTCTACGGTGTCACCACGCGAATAGAGTGTTGCGTCACCTAAAAGGCAATCAAGCAGGAGACGTTCGTAGGCGGCAGGTAATGTGATTCCTGAAAGCTCGGAATAGTGAAAGTCCATGTTAACCTGGTTCACCTTAAATCCGGAACCGGGTTCTTTCATGTTAAATTTAATCAGTAAACCTTCGTCAGGCTGAATCCTGATTATTAATTGATTTGAGTTGTTTTGATTTTGCCCGTTCTGATCAAACAGATGGTGTGGTGCAGGCTTAAATTCGATAACTATTTCAGTTACCCGGGTGGGCAGTTTCTTTCCTGTACGGATATAAAACGGAACCCCGGCCCAACGCCAGTTGTCAATGAAAAATTTCATGGCAACATACGTTTCGGTATGCGATGCGGGATCGACACCCGGCTCATCGCGATAGCCCGGCGTTGCAACACCCTTAATCGTCGAAGCGGTATATTGACCCCTGATAATCTGTTTATGCATCTCTTCAGGCTTGATGGGTCGCAACGACTGGAATACTTTCATCACTTCATGCCGGATGGCATTAGCTTCAATCACCACCGGCGGTTCCATAGCCACGAGGCCTACCATTTGAAGCAGGTGATTTTGGATCATATCACGCATGGCGCCCGACTGATCATAATATCCACCTCTCCCTTCAACACCCAGACTTTCTGCAGAGGTGATTTCTACCCGGCAGATAAAATTCCGATTCCATAAGGGTTCAAAAATTCCGTTCGCAAAACGGGTTACCATAAGATTCTGAACAGTTTCTTTTCCCAGGTAATGATCAATCCGATAGATTTGATTCTCCTCGTAATTTTTCAGAAGGCTAATATTGAGCGATTTGGCACTTTCAAGGGTATTTCCAAAAGGCTTTTCGATGATCAGCCTTTTAAAACCGTCTTTTTGAAGATGTAGATTTGCCAGCGCGAGCTTCTCCGGAATTACATCATATAGATTTGGTGGAGTCGAGAGGTAGAACAGATAATTTGGTGCGATATTCAGGTTCTGACTCAATCCTGCCAGTCGCTCTTTAAGCTTAATGTAGTCATTGTTCTCGTGGTAATCGATTGATTGGTAGAATAATCTGTTCAGAAATGAAGGGTCAGTCTCTTTTTGTGAAGGTAGAAATTCGATAATTCGTTCGCAGAATTCTTCGTCGGAGAGAGGGGTTCTGCTGGTTCCCAGAATCGCAAAATTGGAGGGAAGAAGGTGATTAATGTACAACTGATAAATTGCCGGTATTAGTTTCCTTTTTGTCAGGTCGCCCGAAGCTCCGAAAATTACAATAATATGTGATTCAGGAATTTTCATCTGTAAGAATATTTAATAAAGTCAATTTTTAAGAGATATTTGAAGGTTCAGATTGTTCAATCCCTGGGTCAAAATGAATTGATAAAATTATATCGGGCATCCTGACCAGGCTTTATACAGCCCCAAACCAGGATAACACCGTTTTTGTCAAGGTATTCCAATTCAACAGGTATTTGTTCCAAGGGTCCAACATACACTCCCGGAAAAGAGCCGAAATTGTCTGTTGTGTCATTTAATGTAATTTTGATATCGGTTGAAAATTCGATATTAGTGAAAGGGACTATCTTGAAAATAGCCTCTTTGGCACACCATACCAACAATACCCTTTTAGTTGTTAATTCCGGTATGGCATGGCACATTTCGAACTCTTCCGGTGAAAGGAAACGACTGGCCACCTTTCCCACAAGTCGGGATGTGAGTTCAATATCGATACCGGGAATGAGTGTTTCGTGCAGAAAGATAGCTGCAAAACCTTTTGTGTGTGAGATGCTTATGTTGTATTTGCCCTGTTCAAGGTAAGGCCTTCCATCTTCGTAATAGTTGATTGGGCCGGCAAGGAGGGTCATTTCATTGAGCAACGCCCTGGTAGCCAGCCACTCTTTTTTGCGGTGTAGAGTTGTAATTCCAGAACAGGTAATTTTATCAGCAGAAGACAAATTAGCCAATAGGAGCAACTCTTCAGGTTCTTCAGAGATTTTCCATAGTCCGATCTCCCCGTTTTCAATATGTTTATGTAGCTGGAGCGGCATTATTTAACCTCTTTCCATTCGGTTGTTTTAATCAGATGCAGGACATCCTGAATAAGGAATCCGATTACCGGCTGTAAACTGTCACTATTTGGTATCTCTTTGATATATAGTGATCCGCGCAGAAAATTACGGGTGCTGTCTGTGAGGTAGAACTGCATTGGTGAGGCAGCATTCCCCTTTATGGTGTAGATTGTGCCATAGACTTTTTTCGAAGGATTAATAAAAAGCCGCTCCTCAATGGCGCTCGCTTTCTGGGAATGTTGATAAGCAAGAGAGTGTGACTCCTCAATATATCTTTCAAGGTTGTTATTGATTTTTTTATAGCTCAGATGAATCTGGGCGTGGTTAGCAGGCACTTCGATAGTGATCCAATTGGGCTGATCGGGACTTAGCAGATCGTGACCCGGAGTGGAATAGGCAGGTACCTGAAAAAAATAGGGAACAGATAGCTCAAGCGGTTTGTAGCTTTTTGCCGGAAATGAGATTCTGAAATATCCTCTTGGTCTTGGGGTATACTCTTTTTTGCATGATTCGGAAAAAAACAGAAATCCTGTCAGAACATAAATGGGTATAAGCCTCATAGTTAATCTTTCAAATATAGCGTAATACCGGTTAAGCATGAGGCCCCCTAAGTTCATTAAAATGGTAAATCATCTCCATCTTTATCTCCGGCTCCGGTATACGAACCTGGTTCATGGTTTGGCTCGCCAACATGGTTCCCATCGGAAGGTTTAAACCCATCGGAGGAGGTTCCATCACCTTTTTTTCCAAGAAGTTGTATCGAGTCGGCAAGAATCTCTGTGATATATCTTTTAGATCCATCGGGTGCATCGTAGCTTCTTGTTCTGATTTTACCGTCGACATAGATCTGACTCCCTTTATGGATGTAATTTTCAGCGATTGTTGCCAATCCACGCCAGCAAACGATGTTATGCCATTCCGTAGTGGTTACTTTTTCACCGCTTTTATTGGTGTAATTCTCCGAGGTTGCCAGCGTGAAGTTAGCCACTGCAACGTTGCTTTCAAGGTGCCTGATATCAGGGTCTTTCCCTACATTTCCGATCAAAATAACTTTGTTAATTGACATGGTCTATAAAATTATGGTTTTAAACCTAAATATACAATAATTTAATTTGGGTTGCAACCCCCTCAAAGGTAGAAAAAAATCGCTTTTTCAGAACTGGATTCAGAAAAATCTGTATTTTGTAAAGCAGTATTGAAATTGGCTGTCCATCCTGAACGCTACAGATTAACTAATTTATTCCCGTTTTTTTCCATTAAAAAGTTATCGATTAATTTAGGGATCGGATACTGCGCGAGAGCTTCCGGAACTATTTTTATCCACAAATGATGCTTTTGCTGTTGTGTAATGGATATCTCGATGAACCTCACATGAAGTTTTTGATGCGACAGCAAATGGATGATCTCATTGCTGACAGATTCAATGACGATCTCCGATTTGTCAAACAAAATGGTAAATCTTTGATCGGTGAGAAGTTCTTCAATCGATAACGGGCTAAGTGATTCTATTAACGGGAATTGGTATAAATTCTGCCAGATGTCATTTTGCTCTCTTTTTTCGAGATAAATAGACTTTTCATGTTTTAAATAGAGGTAATTAAAATACCGGTGTCTGACTTTGGTCTTATTCTCTTTTACAGGGAGTTTTGTGACCGTGTCGTTTTTATATGCAACGCAGCGGTGTTCCATGGGACATGAATTACAGCCAGGGTTTCGGGGTGTGCACTGCAAAGCCCCGAATTCCATTAAGGCTTCGTTAAATTCTCCGGGATTTTGCTGGTCAAGGAGCTGATTTGCCAGGTCGCTGAATTCATGTTTCCCCTTTGTGGAATCAATGGGAGTTGCGATTCCAAAAATCCTGGATAATACGCGGTATACATTTCCGTCAATCACAGCATGCGGCAAGCCGAACGAGATTGAAGCAATTGCAGCTGCCGTGTAATCGCCCACCCCTTTGAGCTTTTTAAGCTCTTCGAAGGATGCCGGAAAAATGCCGTTGAAATCGTTGATGATTTGCTGGGAAGCTTTGTGCATATTTCTGGCCCTTGAATAATAGCCAAGCCCCTGCCAGATTTTGAGTACATCAATCTCGGGAGCAATAGCCAGTGATTCGATATCAGGAAACCGTTCGGTAAACCGGATGAAGTAATCAGTCCCCTGATCGACTCTTGTCTGTTGGAGGATAATTTCGGAAATCCAAACATAATATGGCTGATTGTTTTCTCTCCAGGGTAGATCTCGTTTATTCTGTTTGTACCAATCTGTCAATATTTTATGAAATTCGGGCATAATCATTCTGATTTTGAAAATATTTCGTCAAAAGAAGAAAAAATATTGATTAGTATGTTGTTGGTTAAATCAAAAGCTATATATTTGTGCACCAAAATTGAAATAAAAGGTCGAATCATTTAAATTTTTAGTAATGACAAAAGCAGATATCGTAAACGAGATTTCGAAGAACACCGGTATTGAAAAAGTAACTGTACAGAAAGCAGTAGAAGCATTTATGGATACCGTATCCGGTTCACTTGCTGAAGGGAACAATGTATATCTTCGTGGATTTGGGAGTTTTATCGTGAAAAAACGTGCAGAGAAGACAGCCCGTAATATTTCGCGCAACACCACGATTATTATTCCTCAACACTTTATTCCTTCTTTTAAACCGGCTAAAACTTTTGTTGGTCGTGTTAAGAATAATGTAAAATAATTAAAACGAATTTAAGATTATGCCAAGCGGTAAAAAAAGAAAAGGACATAAGATGGCTACCCACAAACGGAAAAAACGTTTGAGGAAAAATCGCCACAAGAAGAAAAAATAATTTCTTTGTGGTAGCAAACGAATTTAGAACCTAAAGTGCTTTTGCACTTTAGGTTTGTTGTATTTATAAATGTTATTTAAGTTAAGAGTAGAGATCGTGAGCAATGAACTGATTATTGATGTATCCCCCTCACATGTTGAAATCGCTTTACTCGAAAACAAAAAACTGGTAGAACTTAACAGGGAAAGCAGTGATCTGAAATTCTCGGTAGGAGATATTTACCTGGCAAAGGTAAAAAAGATCATGCCCGGATTGAACGCTGCTTTTGTTGATGTAGGCTACGAGAAAGATGCGTTCCTTCATTATTTGGATTTAGGACCACAATTCCAGACCTTAAACAAGTTTCTGAAACAGTCAGTTGCCAGGAAGATCAAACTCACTAGTGAGTTGCGTATTCAGCCTGAGCCTGATATACAGAAAGATGGAAAGATTTCTGATGTTCTTAAGACCGGTCAGACCATTCTTGTGCAGATTGCAAAAGAACCGATCTCGACGAAAGGACCCAGGTTGACTTCTGAACTATCTGTAGCGGGCAGAAACATGGTTTTGATCCCCTTTAGCAACAAAATTTCAGTTTCTCAAAAAATCGAATCGACTGAAGAGAAAAGTCGGTTAAAAAAATTAGTTCAAAGTATCTGCCCTAAAAACTATGGGGTGATTATCAGAACAGCAGCTGAAGGGAAGCGGGTAGCGGAATTAGATCCTGAACTGCGTAGATTGGTCACAAAGTTTGAGAATGCCGTAGTCAAACTCGAAAAACAAGTGGCCCCTTCGCTGATCTTAGGAGAACTCGATCGCACAATTGGAATGATCAGGGATTTATACAATCCCGATTTTTCGAATATTTTTGTGAATAACGAGGAGATTGCCGCCGAAATAAAGGAATATGTTGGAACTATCGATACCGAAAAGAAGAAAGTAGTTAAATACTACAATGGCAAAGTGCCGATTCTTGAATATTTCGGAATTGATAAACAGATTAAAGCATCTTTTGGTAAAACTGTCTCTTTTAGGAGCGGTGCCTATCTGATCATTGAACATACTGAAGCTTTTCACGTAATTGATGTGAACAGCGGTAACAGGTCAAAGACCGGTGATCAGGAAACAAATGCCCTGGAGGTCAATCTCGCTGCAGCTGAAGAGATTGCCAGCCAATTACGCCTTCGCGATATGGGAGGTATAATTGTGATCGATTTTATCGATATGCACGGGAATGAAAACCGGCAGAAGGTTTTCGAGAAAATGAAGGAAGCAATGGCTTCCGACAGAACAAAGCATAATATTTTGCCATTGAGCAAGTTTTGTTTAATGCAAATTACCCGGCAGCGGGTGCGCCAGGAGATGGCCATTGAAACTGCTGAGATTTGCCCTGTTTGCAAAGGTTCAGGAAAAGTTACCCCGACCCTTTTATTCATCGAAGAGATTGAACAGAAAGTGAGGTATATCTTCGAAGAATTACACAAACAAAAACTGACAATTAAACTGCACCCTTTCGTGGGCGCATTTCTTACCCGAGGTTTCCCTTCCAAGGCGTTAAAATGGAGATGGAAATATCACAAAAAGGTGAGAATCGAAGAGATTAACGCAATGAGTTTCCTCGATTCAAAGTTCTACGACGAGAACACCGAAGAAATTATCTTTTAGACATTGAAAGCTCATGCACAAAACGCATGAGCTTTTTTTGTAGTTTTGAAATCTGATTTTTAAAAATGAAGAAAAAACTTATTTTCCTGTTAGCCCTCTTAGCTGGGACATCCATCTACTCATTTGCTCAGATTCTTAAACCTGTTACCTGGAGCATTCTGACAAAGCCCGCTGATACCGGGGAAATAGAGGTTGTAATTACTGCCAAGATTCAAAAAGGATGGCATATTTACTCCACTAAACTGCCTGAAGGGGGTCCGGTGGAAACTTCTTTTAAGTTTGTTGCCGATAGCACACGTTACCTCGCTGTTGGCCCATTAGTTTCTGCCACACCTGTTATTAAGGAACATGATCAGATTTTCAATATGGATCTTGAATTCTTTAGTAACGAGGCCGTTTTTATCCGGAAAATCAAGTTGCTTACTTCCGATCCCTTTGAATTGAAAGGGACAATTGAATACCAAAGCTGCAACGACCAAACCTGCACACTCGATGAACACGATTTTTCAATTAAAATTGGAGGATCCGGGAATGCACCTGCAGCTGCGACGAAAGTTGCAAATCTCAATGAGACTGGTGTTGCTCATCATGGGTTGTGGTGGTTTCTTATTTTCAGCTTTATTGCCGGTCTAGCCGCAATTCTTACACCTTGTGTGTTTCCTATGATCCCGATGACTGTCTCTTTTTTTATGAACAGCAACAAATCAAAGCTGCAGGCCCGGATTCAGGCGTTTGTTTACGGGGGATCGATCATTCTGATTTATACCTTAATCGGTACTTTGGTAGCTCTTACTCTTGGGGCCGATTTTGCCAACTGGATCAGCACTCATTGGATACCAAATGTGTTGTTTTTTATCGTCTTTGTTGTTTTTGCCTTCTCATTTTTTGGCGCCTTTGAGATTGTTTTACCGGGCAGTTGGGGTAATCAGACCGATCGCTTTGCCGATAAAGGTGGGGTTAGTGGCGCCTTTTTTATGGCATTAACGCTGGTTCTGGTCTCTTTTAGTTGTACCGGTCCAATTGTAGGCGCAATCCTTGTTGAATCTGCGGGCGGAATGGTAATCAAACCGATCGTTGGAATGCTCGGTTTTTCACTCGCATTCGCCCTGCCTTTTACACTTTTCGCTCTTTTCCCTCAATGGCTATCAAACCTTCCTAAATCCGGAGGGTGGCTTAATTCGGTGAAAGTAGTTTTGGGTTTTGTTGAATTAGCCCTTGGACTTAAATTTTTAAGTATAGCCGACCAGACCTACCACTGGCGTATTCTTGACCGGGAAGTTTATATCGCTTTCTGGATTGTGATCTTCACAATGATGGGGTTCTATCTGCTCGGCAAGATGAAGTTTGCACACGATAGCGAAACAAAACATATTTCTGTTCCACGGCTGATGCTGGCACTGATAACCTTTACTTTTGTCGTTTACCTGATCCCCGGGATGATGGGAGCTCCGCTTAAAGCGATCTCTGGCTATCTTCCTCCAATGACTTCACACGATTTTGACCTGCATAAGATTATCCGCGATGAAGTTAAACTGGTTGACCACTCCTCGGGTATTGGTGGCGTGATGAAGTCAGGTACCACTGTTTGTGAAAAGCCAAAATTCAGCGAGTTTCTTGAGTTACCTCATGGTCTGGACGGATTCTTTGATTTTGAACAGGGCTTGGCGTGTGCTAAGGCGCAGAAAAAACCGCTGTTTATCGACTTTACCGGTCATGGCTGTGTAAATTGTCGCGAAATGGAGGCTAACGTTTGGTCCGATCCGCGAGTGCTTGAGAAACTGAAAAATGATTTTGTTATTGTGGCTTTATATGTGGATGATAAAACATCGCTCCCCGAAAGTGAATGGATAACCTCTTCGTACGACCAAAAAGTAAAAAAGACAATTGGTAAGAAATTTGCTGATTTTCAGATCTCACGATTTGGCGTGAACGCTCAGCCTTATTATGTATTGCTTGATCTTGACCAGCAACTTCTTGTAAAACCCACTGCAAGGGATTTAAATCCTGACCATTTTATTGATTTTTTGGACAAGGGGCTGTCTGAGTTTAAAACCAGACAAACTGGTAAATAGTTGAATAATCTTTCATCAAAAAGCAGGAGATGAGTTTTAATTCTACACTTTTCTGGAATGTCGATACACAGGAAGATTTTGTCGATGCTGGGGGTAAGCTTTATGTAAAAGGGGCTGAAACGATCAGGCCTGTTCTCAAACAGATCACCGATATGGCGGCAAACTGCGGAATACGGGTTGTCAATACGTGTGATTACCATTTTATTAATGCAGAAGAGATCTCCGATAATCCCGACTATATTACAAAATTTCCTCCTCACTGCATGGCCGGTTCTTCCGGTGCTTGTTTTATACGTGAAACTGATCCTGAAATGCCTGTAATTATCGATTGGGACAGCGATCTGGCACTCCATATTGAATTTGATAATCCTGAACGGTTTCGAAACATCGTACTTCGCAAAAATGCCTTTGATGTATTTGACGGAAATCCCTACACAGAAAAGATATTAGAGATCATTCATCCGGAACAGGTGTTTGTCTATGGTGTTACGACCAATATTTGTGTGGATAATGCTGTTATGGGACTTACCGCACGTGGATTTAAAGTCTTTGTTTTGGAGGATGCAATAAAAGAATTACCCAATTTACCCCTTCCTTACGAAGCGTGGAAGAGAAACGGGGCAATAATGATCCCCTTTAGTGATATTGATAAATATCTGTAATACAGTTAACTACAACGAATATTAATTGGGATATTCGTTGAGTACATCGGTAAGGACCTCATAGCCTGTCTTCGTGACCAAAATGGTATGCTCAAATTGAGCAGAAAGCTTTTTATCGACAGTCCTGGCTGTCCAGCCATCCAGTTCATCAACTTTTACGCGTGGTTTCCCCTCGTTAATCATAGGTTCAATGGTGAAAATCATTCCCGGTTTCATAATCGGACCACTATTTTTCCGGGCAGCATGATCAACCTGGGGATCTTCATGGAATTCGATCCCTACACCATGTCCGCAATACTCATAAACAACGGTATATCCCTGCGAAATAGCATACCGTGAAATGGCATAACCAATATTGCCCAGATAATTACCCGGCCGTACCTGCTGAATGCCAAGATTGAGGCAATGTTTGGTGGCATTCACCAGTTTAAGGGCAGTTTCGGATGGTTCCCCGACAACAAACATTCTGCTTGTATCACCAAAGTAACCACCAAGAATGGTCGTAATATCAATATTTAGTATGTCCCCGTTTTTTAAAATAACATCATCTGATGGAATCCCATGACAAATGACATCGTTGGGAGATATGCAACATGACTTGGGAAAACCACTGTAATTTAGTGTTGCAGGTATCGCTCCATGCTCAATAGTATAATTATGAATAAGTTGATCCAGATAGCCGGTACTAACTCCTTCTTTGACAAAATTTGCAATATAGTGCAGTGTTTCTCCTGCAAGTTTTGAACTCTTTCGGATCCCGTCAATCTGCTCTTCCGTTTTAATAATTATGCTCATTTATTCTCTTTAAATTCCTGTGAAACTGGTAAAATCATGCAAAGATATGTAATTAACGCCCACTTGAATAATTTTGTTCAGTTGCACTTGGAAAAGTTGCTTATTGGCTAAGCCATGATAGGATCTTGTTTGTCTTTTCTTCGGTAGATAGTTCCCCCTTCAGCCAACGAATTTTAAACCCCTCCCGTTCCATTTTACGGAACCAGGTCATTTGCCTTTTCGCGAACTGGTGGATCGCTATATTCAAGCCTGTAAACATCTCTTCATAGGTTAATTGCCCTGTAAGGTAGTTGGTGATGTACTTATATTCCAGACCATAATAGATTAGGTCATCGGGATGTAATCCGCTGTCGAGTAATTTTTGAACCTCTGCAATCATGCCGTCAGCTAACCGTTGTTGTAATCTGGCAGTAATTCTTCTTCTTCTGAGATCGCGATCAACATCTATTCCGACAATCAGGCTGTTGATAGTGGGGAAGGTGAGATCGGTTTCGGGGTGAACAGCGCAATATTCTTCGATCTCTATGGCCCGGATGGCCCTTTTGGTATTTTCGATATCACTCGTATTGTGAATCGATTTATAGCTGCTTAAGATCTCTTTCAGAGCATCAAGTGAGAGTAATTGAAGCTCTGCACGCCGCTCCTCATTGATGGGAACCTGTATCAGGCGGTACCCTTTCAAAATTGCTTCAAGGTACATGCCGGATCCCCCGCACATCACGGGGAAAGAGCCCTTTCCCTTTATCTCATGATAAACCTTAAGAAAATCACGTTGAAATTCAAAAACATTGTATTGATACCCGGCTTCAGCAATATCAATCAGATGGTAGGGAATTTCTGTGTCATCAATCCTGTATTCCGCCAGATCTTTCCCTGTTCCCAGATCCATATCCCGGTATATTTGCCGAGAATCTGCGGAGATGATCTCACCCTTAAGTTTACAGGCAAGATTAACAGCCAGTTCTGTTTTCCCCGAGGCCGTAGGCCCCAGAATGGTTGCCATGTCGAATTTTAAACCGTTCATCGAAAAATTAAATTGTTGAGCAAATTAGCTTATTTTTGGATATCAAAAAGTGGTATGATGAATTTTAAACTTTTTATTTGGAATTTGATCTCCCGGTGCCTTGGAATAATCGGGTCACCAAAGGAGGAGTGGAAAAAGATCAAGGAGGAAGATGATTCAATCTGGCAGATGATAACCAGGTTTCTGCTTCCATTGCTCTTTATTTTGGCTTTGGCTTCTATGATTGGAGGCTATTTTCGCCGGGAAGAGAGCGCCTGGACATCCGGATTGTTAATTATTGCCGGCTTACAACCGCTATTGAGTATTTCAGTGTCATTATTGATCAGTACAGTGGCAATAAACGCAATGATTGTCACCTTTAGGGGAACTCAAAATGTTAACCTGGCATTTCGGTTAGTTTTTTTCTCATTTATCCCTGTAATTCTTGTTTCCATTATTCTGGGAGTATGGTCTGAACTCTATATTACGGGATTGTTTTCACTCTATTCATTTTACATTATGATTTTCGGCGTCCGTATTCTGACAGATCTTCCTCACGACAGGGAGTCAAATTTCAGCACACTCGCTTCAACAGTAATTTTGGTTGTCTACCTGATCGCTAATTTTATCTTATCTTCTTTCTTTGGAGCAATTCACTGAAGAGGCGAGGGAATCCTCCCGGGTTTTATTAAATTTGCACATTGTATTTCCGGAATTTAAAGATGATAGGTCAGCAACATATAAATATTAAGAATAAAAGGGCAAGCTTCGATTATGAGTTTATCGATAAGTATGTGGCAGGAATTGTGTTGCTGGGTACCGAAATTAAATCGATCAGGCTGGGTAAAGTGAGTATGAATGATGCTTACTGTCATATTATTGCCGGAGAGATTTATATCAAGAATCTGAGTATCTCGGAATACGATTTTGGGAATCTGAACAACCACGAGGTTCGCCGCGAACGGAAGCTTTTGATGAGCCGGCGTGAAATCAATAAGTTGGAACGGAAATTAAAGGAATCGGGTCTCACCATCGTTCCTGTCCGTCTGTTTTTAAATGATAAAGGGTTGGCAAAATTGGAGATCGCCCTTGCCAAGGGGAAAGCCAATTACGATAAACGCCAGAGTCTTAAATCCAAAGATGCCGAACGGGAAATGGACAGGGTGAGGAAATAAGTTGTTGTCCATCTCTCTCCCTCACCCTTTCTCTCCTTCTCTCAGTCAATCTTTCTCCCCCTTCTCTCCCTCTTATTCAACCCCCATGAAAAACCGGTTCCAGCGGATTTTTGAAAGAAAGCTCTTGTTTTTGTCCAGTGAGAGCCAGACAAAAGAGGCTTTACCTACCACATGATCCTCGGGAACAAATCCCCAGTATCTTGAATCCGCAGAATTATACCTGTTGTCACCCATCATCCAGTAGTAGTCCATTTTAAACGTATAGGTCGATGCGGGAGATCCGTTTATATAAATCAGATCCCCTTTTGCCTGTAAATCATTCCCTTCATAAACATCGATTATTCGTTTATAAAGTGGGAGATTTGCCATGGTTAGCGCAATGGTTACCCCCTTTTTAGGAACCCACACAGAGCCGTAATTATCGAGATTCCAACCAAGACTGGGATCATGAGGAAACAACGCCGGATCATTTTTCCCCTTTGGCAAAATAAACCGCTCTTTCGATTGAATGAATTTTAAACCATCCATTTTTCGGGACTGCTCAGCAGTAAGCGATAGGAGATATTCTGATCCTGAACCTTCAATCCCAGGAGTGGAAATATCAAGTTTCTCTAGAAGATTAGCGTTAATCGATTCCCCATCGGTTTTAATGAGATATTTTAATTGTATTCCGGGTATCTCTTTTTGACGCTTGTCATTGACATATACCTGCCCGTTAACTATTTTAACCGAATCCCCTGGAATGGCAATGCATCGTTTGATATAGTTTTCCCGCTTATCAACCGGACGGTACATGATCTCTCCGAATGTGCGTTTGTCGCTCCATATCCGCTCCCGGCCATGAATACGAACCAATTCGTAATAACTGCTTGATTCCTGCAGATTCACCGAAACAGTATCCCCTTCCGGGAAATTGAAAACTACGACATCATCGTTTTTGATTTTTCCAGTTCCGGAAATTCTCCGGTAAGGATATTGAATCAGCGTTGAATAGGATTGCAGCGACCTGGTATGCGGCATTGTGTTGTGGACAAACGGAAAGGAAATGGGGGTATTTGGCATTTTAGGACCGTAAGCCGTTTTACTCACAAAGAGGTAATCGCCGACCATCATCGATTTTTCCATCGAAGAGGTGGGTATTGTGTAAGCTTCGATGAAGAAGAGTTTAATGAATGTTGCCGCCACAACGGCAAAAATCAGTGCATCAACCCACTCCACCACTTTGGTTTGTCTCCCGTCGGGAGGATTTTTCTTCTTCCAGAATGCCCAGTGTACCCGCTTTGTTATGTAAGTGTCAAATATAACAACCAACCCGATTAGCCACCAATAATTGCTCAGCCAGATTACCCAAAGCAGGAATAAGCCGCCCACCAGGGCAAGCTTAAACCATTTATTGTTAAAAATATTCTCCATCTACTCTTCCTTATCTGCCTGTTTTCGGCTGAATTTTTCAAAACTTTTCAGATCTTCCACCTTGAAATTCCCGTAAAACGAGACCAGGCAACTGAACTCCTTGTCATCGCTGTTCATGACAATTACGTGGCACTCTTTTATCCGTTTTGAATCCCCTTCAACCCAGAATTCCACATTTTCAGACCCATGACTATCAGTTGGTTCAATCCTCCTGTAATTTAATTTGTCAAATCTTGCTGAAAATTGCCTGGTGAGGGAGCCAAGGTCTTTAACTTTCTCGCGATTTGAAATCAATATCCTTATCTCCATCAGGTCACCTGTTACTTTTTTGTTCTCTTCATCAATATTGAGATTTACAGCATCAATCATTGCTTTTGAGAAAGCGAGCGAGGTAAAACCATCACGATGTGCATACTGATCATAGATCTGATACGATTGGCTTTGTGCAGATCCGTTTAAGGTTGTGAAAAAGAGGACAACCATAAATCCGAAACGATAAATAGTGCTCATTTTTTATTTTTTTTAGGTTCAACTACTACAGGTGCCTGTTTTCTCTGGGTAAGTTCCAGTCCATTGGATTTCATTGTCCAGTATTTTCCACCCATGTCGCCGTCCCACATTTCCGATGTGTTTTGGATATCATGGAGGATCTTTACCATCTCATTGCTAAGATAAATGGTTTTATTTTCCGGTACTTTGAGTGTGATCTCGATCTCCTGCATGCGCCAAACCGATTTGTCAGGGAGCATAAACCAAGGCTGAAAGGTAATCAGCGAGTCCTGTAATTCAAATTTGTAATTGATTTCCCGTGCATTGTATTGTGCTTTATCCAGATCACGTCCCCTGGCTTTTGATTTGATTACCATGCCAAAATCGTTGTTCTCACTTTTGACAATGTCCAGCCTGGGTTCGTATAGTAAAAACTGTTTTCCATTCATTGCCGCAATCCGGAGACCATCGAAATTGATATGCTCATCGAGGTAATCGGTGAACTCATCTTTCCCCAGTTTAAGGTAGAGGGTGTCTGATTTTGTGGTTATTGACTCCTGTTTTGAGCTCGTTGAAACATTTTTGAAATCGCCGAATGCCCGCACTGAAACAAATATCAGCAGAATAATACCAATCACCCAGAGTCCCAGGGAGGTCATCCCCACAGCACCATTGCTTGATTTAAACCTGAATATCAGTTTAGTCCCTAAATAGGCGATTAACAATAAGGGTATTCCAATCACTAATCCAATTGCAACCCAGAACCAGAAAAAGGTGGTGCCGTTCATGAACAAATCGATATATTGCGGTATTCCATGACCAAACGGGGTTATTCCAAGGATCTCATGGGTTATAAACAGTGATGTGAAGAGGGCAATAATTGCGAAAATACCTGCAAAAACAAGGGCAATCCCAATAATTACGGCAAGGATCTTCAGAATTGCCCGTAGAACAGAGGCTGCTACCGATCCTGCCTGATCCAAATGCTCCCTCCCTTTTCCGGTAGCCTTGTATTTTTCGTAATTAACTTTTACTTCCTGAATCTCCTCTTTGATATTTTTGGAGATATTGCTGATGTTTACCTCTTCACCCCTCATCTCCAGGCGTTGAGCCGAATTGGAGGCTTTGGGAACTACAATCCATAAGATCAGGTAAATAATCAAACTTGAACCGGCTCCCAGGAATACCAATAAGACAAAGATCAGCCGAATGATTACAGGGTCAAAGTTGAAGTAGGCGCCCAGTCCGCTGCAGACACCACCTAAAACACGGTCATCGGGATCACGATAAAGTTTTCGCTGACGGGTTCCGGAAATTTTGGTTTTTACTTTTTCCCCCTCCTTCGAATCGTCAAACGCCTCAGGCAGCCCCATGATTCGTATAATCTCTTCAACATGATCAATGTTTATCACTTCATTGCCATCTTTTACCCGTTCCTGAAACAGCTCAGATATCCGGGATTCAATATCCTCCACAATTTCCCTGGCTTCGGCATCATTTCCAAAGTGCCTGTTAATTTGTGAGATATAGTTGTTGAGTTTATCATAAGCATCATCGTCAATATGAAAAACTGTCCCGCTAATGTTGATTGTAAATGTTTTTTTCATGGTGATATGATTTTCTAAGGTTATTATTTTTTAAGTTGATTGATGGCTTCGACAAGATCTCCCCAGGCCAGGTCAAGCTCGTTAAGGAACAGCTTCCCTTCCGGGGTAAGTTCGTAATATTTCCGTGGAGGTCCTTGCAACGACTCTTCCCAGCGATAGCCGAGATAACCGTCGTTTTTCAACCTGGTCAGAAGGGGATATAGCGTCCCCTCAACCACGATCATCTGCGCAACCTTCATCTCAGCGATGATATCCGATGCGTAAGATGGTTTCTTGGAAAGGTTCAACAGAATGCAATACTCCAGAATCCCTTTCCTCATTTGAGCTTTTGTGTTTTCGAGGTTCATGAGTTTTTTAGTTTTAATAGTATATGTGTATAGAAAATTAACGATTTAAATACTGGATTTCTCCTTTGTTATTCAGATTATACCAGACGGGCATCTCTGGAAATACTAATTGAAATAGGTTTGGTTTTTTGATTTCCACCTGTTTTTTCGATTTTTTTCCCATTTGTTGAGGTCCCCTTTCCGGTAATGGAAGAACTCTTTAGATACTCAGCAATTTTCTGCTCCGAATAATTCGTAACAGTTTTTGCCAGAACGGGGATTGCACGATAAATTACATTGATCCCTGCCAAAGATCCTACGGCTGCGGGATTACTGCATGAGGCGAGGATTAACAACCCTGTCAGCAGAACTCCCAATCTCAATTTCATCATCACTGTTTTCATCGTAAAAGCTATTAATTATAATACCATCTTATACCTTGAAGTATGTATTACAAATATACATCCTAAAGAAGGTACTATGCAACACATAGTACTAAAAATATTGAATATTTTTGAAATATTTTTAATTAATTAAAAATCAATGTGTTGATATTTATTCCTGCGGTGTATTGACTGGATTTAGCAGAAAAGTGAGCTGATTTTGGTAGGGAAGATCAGTTTAAGCCGGTTTTCAGGTTGTCCAAAACGCGCGTTTTGGAGGTTTTGAGCTGGATCGTGATTTATTTTGAAATTAAAAGGGCGGTTAAGTGAAAACTTAACCGCCCTTTTAAAATCAGAATATATTTTGAATGACTAAACTACCTTTTTTGAAGCACGTTTACGGTCATTTTCATTAAGCATTATTTTACGAAGCCTGATCGACTTAGGAGTAACCTCCACATATTCGTCTTTCTGGATATATTCAAGTGCTTCTTCAAGGCTGAATTTAATTGGTGGCGCAAGTCTGACCTTATCGTCAGAACCCGATGCACGCATATTTGTCAGCTTTTTTGATTTGGTGAGGTTCATCGCAAGGTCACCTTCACGACTGCTTTCTCCCACTACCTGTCCTTCGTAAATCTCCTCCTGAGGGTCGATAAAATATTTCCCCCTGTCCTGAAGTTTATTCAGGGCGTAGGCAAAAGCTGTTCCAGTTTCGAGAGCGACTAATGAACCGTTTAGACGGGTTTCGATAGGTCCCTTGAATTTGTCATATTTAATAAAACGGTGTGCCATAACAGCTTCACCCTGGGTAGAGGTCATCATGGTGGTACGTAATCCTATGATTCCGCGTGATGGAATATGAAATTCAAGGTTGATACGGTCTCCCTTTTTCTCCATATTGAGCATTTCACCCTTACGACGTGTTACCAGGTCGATGGCTGTTCCGCTGAGTTCTTCAGGGAGGTCAATGTGCAACATCTCAATTGGCTCATATTTCTCACCATCAATTTCTTTGAAAAGAACCTGTGGTTGTCCGACCTGCATCTCATATCCTTCGCGACGCATCGTTTCAATCAGTACTGAAAGATGGAGAACCCCGCGGCCATGTACGTTCCATGCATCAGCGGAATCTGTTGTTTCAACGTGCAACGCAAGATTTTTCTCCAACTCGCGCATCAGCCTGTCGTGAATATGGCGACTGGTAACAAACTTGCCTTCTTTGCCATAAAATGGAGAGTTGTTGATTGTGAACAACATACTCATTGTTGGTTCGTCGATAGAGATTGGCTCAAGTGGTTCCGGATTTTCATAATCACAGATTGAGTCTCCGATTTCGAAACCTTCGATTCCAACGAGGGCACAAATATCGCCGTTACTGGCACTGAGAACTTTTTCCCTGCCTAAGCCGGTAAATACATGAAGTTCCTTAATCCTGGTTTTTGAAATTGTTCCGTCCCGCTTAACAAGCGTAACATTTTGTCCTTCTTTAAGTTCTCCCCTGTGGATACGGCCAATTGCAATACGGCCAACATACTGGGAATAGTCCAGCGATGTAACCAGCATTTGCGGTGTACCTGGGTTTTCTGTAGGTGCAGGAATATGCTCGATGATTGCATCGAACAATTCAGTTATATTTTCAGTCCGAACTTTCCAGTCATAGCTCATCCAGTTTTGTTTGGCTGAACCATAGATTGTCGGGAAATCCAACTGCTCTTCTGTAGCGTCAAGGCTATACATTAATTCAAAAACCTGCTCGTGAACAATGTCCGGACGGCAATTGGGCTTGTCAACTTTGTTGATCACCACAATAGGTTTTAATCCCAGTGCAATTGCTTTCTGAAGAACGAACCTGGTCTGTGGCATCGTCCCTTCAAAAGCATCAACAAGAAGAAGAACACCATCAGCCATGTTTAAAACACGTTCAACCTCTCCTCCGAAATCGGCATGCCCGGGGGTGTCAATGATGTTGATCTTTGTACCATTGTATACTACTGATACGTTTTTGGCAAGAATCGTAATTCCCCGCTCCCGCTCCTGATCATTGTTGTCGAGGATTAATTCACCGGGATTCTGGTTGCCACGAAAGATGTTCGAATCCATGATCATCTTGTCAACCAGCGTCGTTTTTCCATGATCGACGTGAGCTATAATAGCTATGTTTCTGATATTTTGCATTTATTTATTTTGAGCCGCAAAGGTAGTCATTTATTCGATGGTTAAAACGTATCTCTTAGGATCCTTCAAATCATTTAGCTTACCGGATAGCTCATTTGCAAAATCAACATTATTTTAGTGTTTAATAAAACAGGTTTTGGTCATTAATGAATTAACAATCAGTATAATAAAAGGAGTGAAGATTTTCATTTCCCACATAAATGGATAGTGCTGGCTGTCATTGGTTTATATAGAATAATTCTACATTAGGTTCCGGTCTTTCGACACTATAAACCACTAATTTGTCAGGCATACGAATTATTCGTGAGTCTCCATGGATGCAATATTATCTTAACATTAATAAAATCATTTTTTCATATAATTTACTCAATTCAAACATTAACTTTGGCTGTTTTTGCCGAATAATTCATATTTCCAGTTTCCTGATCCGTTATTTAGCTGATTGAAATATAATTATAAACTGAGTTAAAGTGTTGGCAAGTTCAAAACTTTACGTACTTATTTGCAACGCTATGTCCCGAAGCAGTTGGTTTCATTATCTTATTTTATTCCTGGGAATTCTGTGCATCTCCTGGTCGGCAATTTTTGTAAAACTGGCCGACGTATCCGGCTTAAGTTCTGCTTTTTACAGGATGTTTATTGGTTTTTTGGGTGTCGTTCCCATTTGGGTGTTCCGGAAACCGAAGTTGACCGATTTGAAATCTGTCTCTATGGCACTTTTATGCGGTGTGATTTTTGCATTTGATATTGCAGTGTGGAATCTTTCGATCATGTTAACAAAAGCGGCAATATCCACATTAATTGCAAATCTTGCACCTGTTTGGGTTGGAATCGGGGCTATCCTTTTTCTTAAAGAGAAGCCTGGACGTATTTTCTGGATCGGAACAGCAATTGCCCTGTTTGGCGTTTCAATCATTGTAGGGCTCTCACAGATTTACCATTCCAGATTAAATGCCGGTCACTTTCTGGCGATACTGGCAAGCTTATTTTATGCCGTTTATCTGCTGATTATGCGAAAGGGGAGACTTCGGCTTGATACCGTAACATTCACGATGATTTCAATGTTGTCCAGCACGATTGTACTTTTCTTTATTGCATTAATAACCAACACTCCGCTAAGGGGATTTTCAGTTTCAACGTGGGAAGCACTTGCAGGACTTGGTTTGATCTCGCAGTTAAGTGGTTGGTTGGCTATTAATTATGCTATTGCCTATATGCCTCCTACCATCGCTTCGGTAAGTTTGTTGAGTCAATCGGTTTTTACGGCCTTAATCGCAATTCCGGTTTTGGGGGAAAAGCTTGTCCACATGGAGCTTTTCGGAGCAATGATCGTATTAACAGGCATTTTTTTGGTGAATAAAAAGATGTTTAAGAAAAAGGTTGCTGTTCAGCAGGAATACGATTGAACGATAGGGCGAAGGGGCGATTGGGCGAAGGGGCGATTGGGCGATGAGGCGAAAGGGGGAATTGAAAATTTGGAAATTTGTGTCTAGTCCTGAAATAGGTTTACAGAAAAAGTAAACAAAAATCAGGACGAGTCATTGCCAATGTGCTAAAGCGATATTGTAAGAATGATTAAAAGAGGTAATTCAACCCGATATAAATTCCGGAATCCCCGTCTTGTTTATTAGCCGCAACACCGTAATCCATAGCGACCACAAAATTGTAATTCATCACTAAACGTAATCCGGCTCCATAACTGGTGTGAAGTTTTTCTGCCCCCTTATTGAAATAGTCTGCAACAACCACTTCAGATGGGAGATCAGGTTTCGAGGTGTCTATCTTTTTGACCACCTGACCGAAATCGGCAAAGGTATTCACGGCCATATAGAAATTTTGCCCGATCATCCTGAACTTGTAAAATTTGTACCTTAATTCCATATTTCCAAGGATATAGCCATCTCCGACAACCCTATTTCGGCGCACTCCCCGCAAACTTTTAGCCCCACCAAGTCCGGTTGAAGATGAGCCGGTCATTACAGATGAGATGATTTGTGGTTCATAGTAATAGGGAACATGACCATTGATTGTTTGTTGCCAGTTCACCCGATATACAAAAGATAGATTATCTTTGATTAGTGTAAAATATTGACGATGAGATAGTGAGAGCTTTGTGAACCCACTTTTTGCCCCCATGAAGCCTGGTGCAGTGGCAATTACTGCTTCTGTCCAGATCCCTTTCATTGGGTTTGGTTTGTTGTCGCGCGTATCGTAAACAATTCCCCCTTTGATTTCCGGAATAAATCCCCCCTTCGCCTCATTGGCCGGGATAAGTCCCCATTGGATGTATTTTTCGTAGAGACCGGGCTGCAGATCCACAGGAGGCAACTTATCTGCACCGCTTAATCCTCTGTTTAGTTTATTGATGTCCACCGAGGATGAGTTGTAATTTAGCAGATTAACTCCTGCGATCCAGCCAAAATGTGACTCCGGGAATTTCCCCTGAAGGTCAATTTTAAATCTGAAAAGATTCTGTTGGTATTTATAAAACATCCTTGTCTTATAATCCGGACTGTTTTGATTCTCCCAATTCTTATTTAAAACCGATTCGAATCCATTAAAGCCATAGAAGTCGTATGCCTGATCGGGCAAATAGCTTAAGTCTGTTGTGACCTGCATCCCCGGGATAAGTGACTCAGAATCGTAGTAAAACCGGTAGATACCGCTCCCTTTCGTGAAATGTGAAATTTCGAAATAGAGGGAGTGGTTGTATTTTGGGAATTTACTTCCATCGCCATAATTATAGAAGTTTACAGCTGCCCCATATTGAAATCCCTGATCGGTATCAAAGGTTATTGTTGGTAGTGCTCCAAAGTTCCATCCGGTTTTAACTTTGATAGAATCTGATTTTTCTTTCAGTACCTGACTCATGGTACTCTGAATTGTTCCCAATAAAAGCAGGCAGAGAATAAATAATGGTTTCTTTTTCACGTATTTCTGGTTTTACCTGTGATGTTTAATAGTGCTAATATAATTGTTTTATCCCGATATAATCATGAAACTTTGGTTGGCCCATGTTTTGGAATCATTTTATTTGCCATATTTGCGTGACTTTCCTGTTAGGAATGATTCTCTTATTTCTTTCAATCAACATAAAATAATTGACAAATGAAGTATATAGGTGCTCATGTTAGCGCAGGCGGAGGCGTCGAGAATGCTCCGCTAAATGCAAAGGCAATTGGTGCAAAGGCATTTGCACTTTTCACTAAAAATCAGAAACAGTGGAATGCATCACCATTGACTGATAAAAGCATTGCCGATTTTAAGAAGAATTGTGCAGACCATGGATTTCTTCCGGAGATGATTTTGCCTCATGACAGCTATTTGATTAATCTTGGTCATCCTGAGGAGGAGGGGCTTAGTAAATCAAGGGAGGCGTTTAATGACGAAATGATGCGCTGTCAACAATTGGGATTGAAGATGCTGAATTTTCATCCCGGAAGTCATCTGAATAAAATCTCTCCTTCAGAATGTTTAACCCGAATAGCCGAATCGATCAATATTGCCCTGGATCTTACCCAGGGTGTCACAGCTGTAATTGAGAATACGGCCGGACAGGGGACCAATATGGGATATGCTTTTGAACAAATTGCAGAAATCATCAGTCAGGTTGACGATAAATCGCGGGTGGGTGTGTGCATAGACACTTGTCATACGTTTACTTCGGGATATGACCTGAGGACAAAAGAGGTTTTTGATCAGACCTTTGCTAAATTTGATCAGATAATTGGATGGAACTACCTCAGAGCCATACATCTTAATGATTCAAAAAAGGAGCTCGCCACACGTGTTGACCGTCACCATAGCATTGGTCAGGGTTTTATTGGAATGGAGCTTTTTGAAGTGATTATGAACGATTCTCATTTTGATAACATGCCAATTATCATGGAAACTCCCGATGATCAGATATGGGCAGAGGAGATAAGGTTGTTATATTCCTTTATCAGATAGTTTTAGTCCTTTTTTTTACCAAATGATTAATGAAATATTTATATTTGTAAAGTAAATAGATAGAGAGAAGTTCAACCTCCGGACTTTTGGTTCATTAATAAATTACTGAAGCTTTAATTATTACGGGTTTAAGTCGAATTAGTCTTATGTCTATTCTGCAATATCTTATCCGAGACAATATTTTATAGCGAAATCTGTATGGAAGATTATTTTTCTCCGGAAGAGATCCGGACATTAATGAGTAGATGTGAGTCTGACCGGCAGCGCATTATCTTGTTTCTGCTTTATAACTATGGTTTAACTTTAGACGAGGCGCTGGATGTCAAGTCGGGTCAGTTTATGAAAAAACCCGATTATCTGCTTTTTAACTTCACCCGTAAGTTAACAGGAAAGAGTCATACCTATAAAATTCAATTTGAAAATTTCAGGCTTTTTTACAGGGTTTTGAGCAAATTGCAAGATCATGAGCCGTTATTACACAAAGATAAAAACCTGCCTATCTCGGATACGATCATCAAAAAAGACCTTTTTGATCTGGCAATAACTATGAATAGGAAAATAACAGCCGCACAATTATTTGAAAGTCATTTATATTGGCTTTTCAGGAAGGGTGTAAGTTATGCTCAGGCTGTTGAAGAGTACGGTCTTTCCCTTTCGGGAAAGCCCTTCAAGATCTGGGAAAGTGCTATTTTATCAGGGAGGTTATGGCCTATATTGTTAGAATAATCAGATAATTTGTAGAGACGTTGCATGCATTTGTAGAGACGTTGCATGCATTTGTAGAGACGTTGCATGCAACGTCTCTACAAATATTATGATTATTTTGTTACCCCTGGTCTTGTGTCAGTTCTGAATGGATTAGCCGGTAATTCTTCTGAATTGTAAAGATTTAGATCATCAGGGTTGTCTGCCCACCCATACCTTACGACCTCCGGATTTTCAACTTCATCACTGCTCACTAAAACAGTATTGCTTTCTGTAATGGTGGCTTTGGCCCATTTAAAGGCTCCATCTTTTGACGCTACGGTAAATCCATTGACGTATCCATACTTACCATGTGCCTGAAGTCCTTTTCCTGCATGATCGAATGTGATCAGGATTGATTTGCCATCCTTTTTCATCGATTTATAGGTTGGCCCGGTGAAGACCAAATTTTCTCCGTAGGCGACTTTACATGCAGCCAAAGAGAGCCGATATCCGACTGTTTGTTTATCGGTTGGGTGAATGTCAATGGCATCCCCCACGTCAATTATGGTGGCCATTCCGGTATTTTCAAGCTGAAGTGTTTGTGTTTGAGCTTCGCGTAACTCTGCCCATTCGCTTTCTGCAGGTTCTGCAACCGATTTTTTGAAATTAGCCAGCTGTACAAACAGGAACGGAAAATTACCCTCTCCCCATTTGGTCCGCCAGTCTTTGATCATATCAGGAAATACCCGCTTGTATTGCTGAGCACGTGATGCATTTGATTCTCCCTGATACCAGATAGCTCCCCTGATCCCGTAGGGGATAACAGGATTTAACATTCCATTGTAGAGCAGGGTGGGGTAGCTATTGGGACCAACTTTTGTGCTGTTCATATCGACTGCCTTGAGCTTTTCAAGCATCCCCGAAAAGTCGGGATCTGCAGCTATTGCCTGGGAACTCATCCAGGTTTCTGCTACCGTACCTCCCCATGAAGTATGAATTAAGCCAATCGGTATTTTTAATTTTTCATACAGATTTCTGGCAAAAAAATAGCCAACTGCTGTAAAATCTGACACTGTCTGTGGTGAACATTCCCACCATTCCCCCTCTTCGAGGTTTTCCTGCGGCTCTTTTGAAACTCTTTTCTTAACGGTAAAAGACCTTATATTTGGATAATTGGCAGCCGCAATCTCAGCCGCTGCATTTTTTGCTGAAGCAACCTTGAATTCCATATTCGATTGTCCGGAGCAAACCCATACTTCGCCAATCAGAATATTGCCAAACGTATGGAGATCTTTCCCTTTTATGGTCATCTTAAAAGGGCCGCCATAATTCATTTTTGGGAGGTTTACCCGCCATTTTCCATCTTTTCCCGTTCGGGTAGTCGCTACATTTTTATCCAGTGTCACCGTAATTTTTTCACCCGGTGAAGCCCAACCCCAAACGGGAATGGCGATTCCCTGCTGAAGTACCATGTTGCAATTGAAAAATGGGGGGAGGGTGACCTGAGCAATTCCTGCTACTGAAAGCATAAGAAGAAGAAACAGGAGAATAGATCTTAAACCGTTAATTTTCATTGTGATTTGTTTGTGTTAGTGATTAAATATAACTTGTCATCTATGTTGTTTTTCAAATGTAGTTCAGTCAAAGAACTGCAGACACTATATTGATAGAGCCTGTAAGATAGGTACTGGCTTCACCTGAGATTAATACACGGTCACCCCTGAGCTGACATTTCAGAAACCCGCCTCTGAGCGATAGCTGACGGGCTTCAAATTCCGATTTATTCAACCTGTGCGCCCAAAAAGGGACCAGAGAAGTATGTGCCGATCCTGTTACAGGATCTTCATTTACCCCAACCTTTGGGGCGAAGAACCTTGAAACAAAATCACAATCGTAGCCTGGAGCCGTAATGATTATTCCCCGCGTATCTACCTTGTTGAGCATTCCAAAATCCGGATTGATCTCCTCTATGTCTTCCTGTGCCGGATAATAAAGCAGGTAGTCAGTTTTGCCTCTCCAGACCTCCTGTGGCCGGCTTTTTAGTGATTCGAAAAGATGGTCAGGCGGCAGTGCGGGTTCAATCGTATCGACAGGAAAATCCAGGGTAAGCCAGTTATTTCTTCGGGTAACATGTAGTTTTCCGCTGTAGGTTGAGTCGAAAGTAAGATGATCACCTTTGAAATTCAGATGATTAAAAAGCACGTGGGCAGCAGCCAGGGTGGAATGTCCGCATAATTCAACTTCTGCCACCGGTGTAAACCACCTTATTTCGTACAGGTTATCCTTTTTCCTGAAGAAAGCTGTTTCTGAGAGGTTATTTTCTGTGGCAATATTTTGTAAAAGATCATCAGAAAGCCAGAATTCCAGCGGACATACAGCAGCCGGATTACCTCTGAACAGCTGGTCAGAGAAGGCGTCCACCTGATAAATCGGAATGATCATAATCGAAGTTGGATTTGAATTAAGTGGTATTGACCTTTCAAAGGTAATATATCAAACGAAAAATTCCAATGGGTTATTTTATTGGTGAGTTTTATTATTTTTATGTTTTTAACTATTCTTATCATGCGAAAATATATTCTTAAAGAAACAAACTGGAAGGATATCAGGGATGCTGATATTCAGCTTGCTGTTCTCCCATGGGGAGCTACTGAGGCTCATAACTATCACCTCCCTTACGGCACGGATATAATAATTGCCGAGAGAATTGCTGCTGAAGCAGCCAGGATTGCCTCGGATCGCGGAGGAAAAGTAATTGTGCTTCCTGCGATCCCTTTCGGAGTAAATACCGGACAACCTGATGTGAAGCTTGATATGAATCTGAATCCCGGAACGCAACTGATGATTTTAAAGGACCTGATCACGGTACTTAACCGTCAGGGGATTGATAAACTGGTTATTCTTAACGCACATGGGGGGAATGATTTCAGACAGATAATCAGGGAGTTGAATCTGTTATTTCCTGAAATGTTTCTTTGTCAGTGCAACTGGTTTAAGATTCCTGGTGCAGAGGATTATTTTGAAGATATGGGTGAACATGCCGGAGAGGTAGAGACCAGTTTTATGCTCTACTTAACTCCAGAACTTGTCCTTCCGTTGTCGGAAGCGGGTGAAGGAAAGGCGCGCATTTTCAGTATTGCCGCCCTTAACCAGGGTTGGGCCTGGGCTGAGCGGCAGTGGACGAAAGTTACCACAGATACCGGCATTGGAAACCCTGTTTTGGCGACAGCCGAAAAAGGGGAGACTTTTTTTAAAATAGTTACCGGGAAGATAGGTAACTTTTTATACGATCTGGCGATTCTGAATCGGGATGATATGTATGTTGATAAGACTTAGTTATTATAAAGTTCAATATAATAGTTTGCTTATTGATTATTTTATTCAATTGATTAACCCAATCCAAGATGATTCACTTGAGAAGATTTTTTCCTTTGAAACTTTTGGTGCTAATTTTGCTACTGTTTATTTCAGGATCTATATATGCGCGGCAAAACAGGGATAAATTCAAGGTAATCGCGTTTTATACGGGGCGGAATGACCAGGCTCATATCAGTTTTGTTCAAGAAGCTAACCATTGGTTTTCAGAAGCAGCCAGAAAATACAGGTTTTCATATGATTCAACCAGCAATTGGGGAAACCTCAATTTAGATTTTCTTGCCAATTATAATGTAGTTCTCTTTCTCGATTCACGTCCGGATATCAAAGAACAGCGTGAAGCTTTTGAGCAATATATGAAGAGGGGAGGAGCGTGGATGGGATTTCATTTTGCCGCTTTTGCCCTTTCTCCATCTGATTTTCCCCAGAACTGGGAATGGTATCACAACGAATTTTTGGGAGCTGGTCAATATAAGGGGAATACCTGGCGACCCACTTCTGCTGTTTTGCGTGTTGAACAACGGAACCATCCGGTCACCAAAAATTTGCCGGCCACGTTTAACGCATCACCGAATGAGTGGTATAGCTGGCAGAATGATTTGCGGAAAAACCGGGATATTGAGGTCCTTGCATCCATTGATTCATCCAGTTTTCCGCTTGGAACAGGTCCTAAGCTATGGGAGATCTGGCATAGTGGTGATTATCCGGTTGTCTGGACCAACAGGAACTACAGGATGGTCTATTTTAATATGGGGCACAACGATATAGACTATGATGGGAAAACAAACCGGGATCTCTCGCACACGTTTGAAAACAAAGTTCAGAACCGAATGGTGATGGATGCGCTTCAATGGCTGGGGAGGAGGAGATAACGCAGAACAAGGATCAATTTTAAAAGTAGGTGGAGCGAGTTTGTTAAATCACCAAATAACTGGACGTTAATTCAGAAGAATAGGGCAAAGTTACTGTTCAGGCTATACTCTGACTTTTTTTCTGGTTCATAGTCTCAGAAGTATTTATAATAAAAAACATCCTCATTGAATGATGGTGAACTTGCAATTTCGCCCATATAAAATGAATTTAGGATACCTAGGGTAATTGTATTTCAAAACATTTAGTCTTTGCAAATATTTATGATGTTGTGTCGGTTCCATGTCTTTGTGATCTTATGCAACATTGAATTAGAATAATAAGAAGTAAAAAAGGAGACTGAATTTAGTCTCCTTTTCTGCTTCCTAAAATTCAATATTATTTGTGTGGTGCTGCGGGCATATCTTTGAGGAAGGCCGGCCAAACTCCAGGGACTGGCACGCTAATGCCCATGTTTTTGCCTCTGAAATTTCCGGTTGTAGCATCAAGATCAGGTCCAAAGTAATACATAGGCCAACCTTTGTAAATCAATTGCTTTTTGCCGAAAACAGTAATACTACTGAACAACGTTTTGTCCAGAATTGAGGGCACAACAATTTTGTCGGTTTCGTATATTGGCCAAGTCGCATTGTTTGAAAAATCAGCTTTGGTATACTTGTTGATATTCGAACTGTCACGAGCAAATTCATAAAGCGTACGACCCATTAAGTCAGTGAAATAGGTTGTCTTTCCTATTCCCTCGGTGTATACATTCGTCGCTGAAACGATATAATTTTTTCCGTCTTTTCCAACCAATTGCGCTTTAGCCAGCATAATTGTATAATCAGGTTTTGCGACAAACCAGACTCCACCTACAGCTTCTCCGGTTGTCTGATTTGGTAATTCACGAATACCACCGGGTGAATAATAGTATAATGGCCATCCTTTGTAGGTGAGTTGATTCCCGGTAGGGGTACTAATGGTTTTAAAATCAACTAAGGTTAAGCCAGGTCCAAGTTGATCTGCAGATAATCCTGCAATATTGAAAATAGGCCATGCAGCGGTGCATCCTCCGGTGCAATTATTGGCTCCATCTGCATCATTCGAGAAGTAATACAGTGCATTCCCATCTTTGTCTGTAAGATAACTTCCAAGGGTAGCTGAATTTGCAAGTTTCACTAAAACCGGATCAACAATTGCCGCCGGGGCTGATTTTTTCGAACAATAGGTTAACGCAAAACCCGATAAAATCAATAGCACGAACATTGGTAAATTAATTTGTCTTTTCATGGTTAAATTTTAAAAATGTTTATTAAATAATTCTCTTAATTCTTGTTCTATGCGTATTCGACCTTGCTGGTTTAGGAATGGAGTGTAGTGAGAATAAATAGTCAATTTGCCAATGCAATTATTAGTCCAACTATCTCTTTTGTAATGATTTTCAATTCTTGTTCTTAATTTTAAACTCTCGCCAACATCCATTAAAAAATATTCTGTATCCACATTGTCAACTATAAGGTAAACACCAGTTCTGTCTTTGATCTTATCAATTGATTCGAAAGGACCTGTAAATAAATATTTTCCTAATTTGATAGACATAAACAGTGATTTTATAGGCAAATAAACATAGATCGTACCATACCAGTTAAAGGCCTTTTAACAATTGGTAGTATAGTAGATACGGATTGGAAATTGGAAACGCTGCCTGATTAAATAAAAAAATACCTTATTATCTCTTATTTTTTCATTCTTAATTTTAGCCGCTAGTAATGAGCTTGTTGAAATGACTCAAAGCAAGGCAAGGCATTCACAATTGAGATGAATCCCCGAGGCTCAAAGTGGGAAGGACAAATTTTAAAGGAGAGACAGCCGATGAAAATCTACGAGGCTGAAGTGACAAACAACACAAATAAATTAATAGAAATTCCAGTTAAGAATAACCGCCATACCAAGAGATTGAAGTTTTACTCCTGCAAAGCCAATATTACTTAAAGGAATCTTCATATAAGGCTGGAACCCGATGCTTACCCTCGAATTTAAACGCTGCTCGAAGGTTGCCTGAAAGTTGAGGATCCTCAGCCAATGCTGATTCTCGTTGACCGCGTGATAGGACACAGCAGTTTCCGGGTCTTGTTCCACATAGGTAAAACGATAATCTTCCCGAAGCATAATATACGACGATATCCCGGAGCCAATACTTATTGTCGTATTCTTCCTGTTAAGGAATGTATAGCTGACATTTAACGGAATATCGAGCACCCGGCAATCAGCATTTACCGTTTTGGGATAGTATTCGTCCCAGAGATTCTTCGTTGGGTTATAATTGCTAAATCCAGTTGTGTATATTTTTTTGCCATAAACCCCTCCGGTACTTAAGCTCCAGTTTTTTGAAATTTTATAGGTAATCAGAAGACCAAAATCATTACCCATGCTCGCATTATTCAGCTTATTTACTCCATTATAATCGGGAGCAGCAAGCACGCTCAATGCTAAATTGCGATACCAATGTTTAGGTTCTGGTAGTTCATTGGGTCTTTCGTTTGGTGCAAACAACGATTCATAAGCAGAAGATCGTTTCTGTTCATTCGATTTCATAGTATCGGATTGCTTAGAAATTTGTCGACCCGGATTGACCGTTTGGCTGTTTGATACTGCAGCAACACTTAAGTTTTCCACCCGGGCAGTATCATTTTCCGTAGTTTTATTTTCAGATGATCTATCCAAAAAATGCTTTTGGGATAACTGATCGCTCAATGGTTTATTTTTAGCCAAATTGGAGTTGGATCCAGGATCTTTCTTTCCGGCATTTGCCAGCCTATTCGGTTTGTTTTGAGTCAGCAAGGCGTAAGACTTCGATTCTGTTTTACGAATGGTCTTTTTGACTTCCGCAGAAGCAACAGGCTGGATTTTCTCTACGCTTAGTTTATGATCGTTCTGTTGAATTTCAGCCTGCTGAATGATTTGTTTTTGGTCTTCAGGTAAAAGCATTCGTATGGTGAAAAACAGCAGTATTAATGCAGCTACCCCACCCAGCCGTGTTAACCAGAAAACTCCACGTTTCCTTTTTTCATTCTGATCAAGTCGTCCCTTAAGTTTTAACCAATCAGCTTCCTGGGAATTTAAATGATCATCTGAACGATTCAATCCTTCCTGAAATAATTTGTCAATATGCTCGAAATTCCTGTTAGTCATGATCTTCTTGAATTTTCATGAAATGACCCAGTGCTGCCTGGTTGATTGTTACTTTTCTTAATCCCAATAGCAACAGAATAAAAACTGATTGCGGTACTGCTAACATTTGCTGTAATTTCAAACGGGCCTTGTGTAGGTTTGATCTGGAAGTACTGGCAGTAATTCCTATCATTTCGGCAATTTCTTCGTGCGAATAACCATCAATGGCATATAAATTAAAAACAATCCGGTAAGTAGGAGGAAGTTGCTGAATTGTTTTAAGCAAATCCTCATAGTCAAGTTTGTGCTCAATGGAAACTTCATTGACTTTGAAGTCGGACTTTTCAAATCCAACCAGTTGGCTCCATTTTAAATTAGTCCGGTAATAGTCGATGGAAGCGTTGTTCATGATTTTACTTAGCCACGCCTTAAATGGCCAGCTAGTATCGTATTTCTCAATGTTTGTAAAGGCTTTAAAAAACCCATCATTTAATATTTCGGCAGCTTCATATCTATTATTAGCATATCGCAAACAAATATTCATGGCAAAACCATACAGCTTCTTATATAACAATTCCTGACTGTGCCGGTCTTGTTCTATACAACCATCGATAATCTGCTGCAATTCTTTTTCTACCATTCAAGTAATAATACTTTCAATTTGCAGATGTAAACGAAATCACCAACGGCTTTGTTCAAATTAACAGCAATTTATAGTAAAATTTTGTTCAGACCTAACAGCGCACCTTAAGTGTTCCACATTGTTCAGGAATCAGATTACTTTGACAGGGTAAATGTCCTTGAAATACTGAATCCCCAGCGAAACCCACCTTTGGTCCACGAACTGCTTGTACTTGGGATAAACTGGTTTTCGAGAATGGCAGTCGAATTGGTAAAAATGAAGTTAAAAACGTGTCCGCCGGTTTCCATTTCAAGGCCAACTCCAAGGGGATTATAAAACCGGAACCCCTTTTGCTGAAGAAAATAGTTTTTGCTCTCTTCACTCCGGAAAGTTAAAAAGTAATCGGCAATAATGGCCATACGGTGACTGACTTTCAACCGTCCTCCAATCCCCAGACTATAAATGTTATTCATGTCCATAAAGGATACATAATTTCTAAGGACATAGGTCGGCGTCAAAGCAAGTGAAAAGTTATCGCTGAATTTCCTGGTAATAATGGCTTGAGTTACAAAGCTCATCCGATCGGAGAATTTTTGAAAATCGGCATCTGATGTGACAAGGCTCTGCCTGTCCATCCCGGAAGCTACACTATTCCCAAATAAAGTTACCGAAAAAGGGAGTCGGTTGTCTGTTGTTTGCTTGATTAGTCTGTACTTTGTTTTCACATAGAACATTTGCTTTTGACTGGTATTTGTGCCATTCGGCGCTCCTTTAGTCCTACCAAACCCAAGACTCCATCGGTCGGAGATACCATAATCAAAACCAATCAGAATGTCTGAAGAATTATCAAGGCCATAAAAGGTCTGCATTCCTCCGTAGCTTCCCGCAATATCACCAAACCGGTGCATCACTACAAAAAGCAAATCGTGTTTATGCATCGTTTCATTGGATTGGCCATTAACGATTTGCGGCGATTTAAATGTCGCAATTACCTGATGCTTCTCATTTTTCGGAGTTACATTGTCAAACAGTTTACTCAAATCATCCTGAGCCTTTAGTGATAAACTGCAGACGAATACAAACAATAGGACTGTAAATGCTCTCATAGTGTTTTGATTAATACCGTTTATTTTATTTTGGGTGACGCGTAAGTTTGATAAGCTCATTTTGAATCAGTTTTATAGTGTGCCGAAACCGTTACCTGGACAATCTCAGCAATATTTTTTATGACCAATTTGGGTATCTTAATTTCGTGATCTGCCAGTTTAACAGGGAAGGTGGAGTTTGCTGAAATTTCACCTCCCATCACCTTCAGTTCACCTTTTACAATGTAGTTTTTAATCACGCCATGAATATTCAGATCTCCCTGAACGGTTACCGGGTAAGTTCCATCTTTGGTAAGATCAATCTGGTCATTTATTTTCCCATTGAATTCGGCAGTCGGATATTTAAAGCTTTCCATGTAATTCTCATTAAAATGCTCTTGCATCAGACTTTTCTTAAATTTGAAAGAACTCATGAACACTTTAAAATAGATCGTTTTTGTTGACAAATTCAGTGCAGAGACTCCTGTAGTGCTTTCAGCGTTTATATTTTCGATAGGAGCTTCTGAGAAAAAGCTTAATTGCGCATTACGTGACATAACAATTTGTGCCTGAACCATCCAGCTTGCTGCAAGCAGGATGATTGTTATAAAATACTTCATTGTAGGTTGTTTTTAATTTTCAGGTGAGCAGTTATTTATCCAGATATTTAAAGAATCCCTTGTGGATTTAGGAAGAGGTGCATTTCCCTGTGGCATATCAGCACGATCCTGAATTACACGGACAGCAAAGAAATCAGTGTAAAGCCGAACTCCATTGTATGTTGTAAAATTTCCCGGCCCCGGAGAATTGCCACCCTGGTGACAAGTAATACAATATCGTGTGATTACTTTTTTCACATAATTATTGTATGTTACTTTCATACCAGGAAATTGAGGTGTGCAGCCTGGTACTCCCTGATTTTCAATAATCGTTTCAGGAGCCATCCTTGTACATCCATAGATAAGAATAATCACTGTTATAAGAAGAGTTATTCCCAATGTTTGAGGTTTAATTGTCAAGAACATGATAATTGTTTTCACAGCTTTAATTTTAAGATGTTTATGAAAATGGGTTTAATGTTTCCAGTTAAAGGCCTTTTAACAACTGTTTCTATATTGGGTACGGAATGAAATTCGAAAACGCTGCCTGAGTGTCGAATTATAATATCTTTTTATCTGTTTATACGATTCTGGCCAATAAAAAGGCAAAAGGGGACAAGGGTGCTATCGTTGCGATGGTTGAGGGAACGATCTCCGAAGCGATCATCAACGTAATTACAAAGATCCCTCAAAAAGAAAGAGCAAAGGTTTCTGAGATTACTTTGGATATGGCCGGTTCGATGAACTTAGTTGCTAAAAGATGTTTTCCTTGTGCCGAGCAGGTAATAGGCCGGTTTCATGTTCAGAAACTGGCATTTACTAATGCTTCTGCCGAATCTTCAATGCAAAAATCAAGGCTTTTAGATCAACTCAGAGAGGGGTGAGAGATGTCAATTGATCCGAGATAGGTTGTGAGCTTGAGTACGAACCTTTATAAAACACAAATGGGAACCACTCTTTCAAGTTGTTCCCATTTCGTCGCTCGTGAATTGCTTCATTTGTGGCGTCAGGCTACGGTTATCGTGGTTGGCTACAACTTCATCCTCACTATGCTTTCGCAAGATGCTGATTAGTTTTGCAACCCATCGCTTTCGGATTCTGCTGTTTATGGCATCATCCTCGGGCTGTCCCTTCGGCTTTCCTTGCGGTCGGCCTTCCCGGACGGAGTGTCTTCTAGCATGCAGCCCGGTTCTTTTCTTTCGATCAGTCCCTGCGCTGTATGGAACGTACTGGCTTTTCAGTTTTCTGTTCCCCGGAATAGTTTATGAAACTCTCGCCCCTTTTTTCTCCCGGTCTTAAACTCAACCTTCTAATGAACGACTAGCGTTATTTCCGGTCGATTGTCCGATCAGATCTCTCCTCTCGTTCAACCTCTGACTCTTCCGTCGTGCAAACCCGAAGGTTTGAATGATCCGGTTCTTTACTCAGCTAAGAATCTCTCCCCGTCTCCACTACTTCAAAGTAACCTTTTATCGCTTACCTGATATTATAAAGATACAACAGAATATACCCTGAATGCAACTATTTTGCACTTTTTGTATCAACAATGTTTCAACGATGAATTAACTTTAATTATCAACAATTGTTCATAACTTAGTCGGGGTTATCTGTCAGATATATATGGCTTTACGTGATTGTTTTAAATTATTATCTTGTTTACTGATTTTCGGACTTCGCCGGCTGGGCAGTTTTTAAGGTTAATAACACCAGGAGAATCGATTCTTTTAACTTCCTAAACCGCGTGGTTTGACAAATTTCGGGAGAACTAAGAAAATTGAGTCGGTAAATATGCTGATCAGACTGAGTTTTATTATCCCACTGCAGTATTACCGGGAGGGGCATAAAGTATTACATCTTCACGGGTTATTGTCTTATTGCACAGGATAATCAGTCGTTCTATTACATTGCGAAATTCCCGGATATTTCCTGTCCATTGGTGATGTTGAAGTTCTTCAATGGCTTCCTCCTCAATTTCTTTGGGCGGCTGCCCATATTCACTGCAGATTTGTTCGATAAAATAATTAGCCAGCAAGGGGATATCTTCCTTCCTGCTTTCCAGGGAGGGGACATGGATCAGAATCACACTTAACCGGTGGTATAAATCTTCACGAAAATT
>CAIVCR010000109.1 GCA_903904515.1 uncultured Bacteroidia bacterium | reverse complement strand
TTGTCATTACCCAGCTGACCCCAGCTTGCACGAAGTTTTAAATCTGAAACCGTGTTGGTTAAACCGCTAAAGAAGTTTTCTTTTGAAATTCTCCAGCCTCCTGAAACAGATGGGAAGGTACCCCAACGTTTGCTTTCGGCAAACTTGGAAGAACCGTCTGCACGCATGTTGGCAGCGAAAAGGTATTTATCCGAAAATTCGTAGCTCACCCGGCCGAAATATGACATTAAGGCGTTATCTCCAGCACTTCCGCTTGCATGGCTTGGAAAACTTGTAGCATTATCGAGGTAACGCAGTGATGGGCTCTCGTCGGTGAAATCCTGGGCACCGGCACTCATCCAGTCACTATGGTCAGCTTCCATTGACATACCTGCCAACGCTGCAACATGGTGTTTATTCATCCGTTTGTCAAATGACAAGGTGTTATTCCACTCGTACTGGTAGTAGTTGCTATAACTCTCGCCGATCGAATTGTGATTCATCAAGCCACGACCACCACCCTTGGCAATCGACTGAAAGCTTTTACCATGTGAATAACCGGAAGTATAACCAATGTCAGATTTCAGTGTAAGCACATTAAAAAGCTTATATTCAAGATACATATCGCCACCAACTGAAGTTCCGTAATTCCGGTTGTCCTTTACATTGAGCGAAGCCACAGGGTTTGGAAAGTCACCTGTTGGAGTTCCATAGATTAAATTGGCTTTATCGGTCCAGACCGGAGTGTTACGCATACTGAACATGGCAGAACTGAGTACGCCATCATAACCTCCGCGTGTATCGGCACCCTTTTGTTCAGAGGCAACGAGTGAGAAGTTTTCCCCAAAGGTCAGGTTCTTCGCAATTTCATGCTGGCTGTTAAAACGTAAATTATATCGTTTGTAGTAAGTTGCTAAAACAATTCCCTCATCATTAAGATATCCAAGGCTAAGAATATAGTTTGATTTTTCACCACCGCCCTGAATGCTAAAGTCGCTATTGGAGATTGTTGCAGGTTTTAATACCTCTTTAAACCAATCGGTACGGGTAACCGCATTCTGGGGATCGTTGTAATAAGCCCAGATCGATTCAGAAGTTGGAGTTCCATCATTTGTCAAGGCCTCCTTGTGAATCATATTCCGCTGAGCAGCATCCAATGAAGATGGCATTCTCCAAACCGACTGGATACCATGGCTGGTATTTAATGCGATAGCAGTTTTCTGATTTCTTTTCCCTTTTTTAGTGGTGACAATAATAACACCGTTTGCACCACGAGATCCGTAGATAGCAGCTGAAGCAGCATCTTTAAGGACAGACATACTCTCAATATCCGAAGGATTCAATCCTCCGATTCCTCCAACAATACCATCAACCACATAAAGCGGGCTGTTATCGTTGATTGAGCCTGCACCCCTGATCCTGATTTCAACGCCGCCACCCGGCTCACCTGAATTCTGAATTACGGTAACACCGGCAGCCTGTCCCTGCAAAGCATGAGCAACTGACTGGGTTATCCCCTGATTCAACTTTTCAGGAGAAACGGTTGCTACAGAACCGGTAAGGTCGGCTTTCTTTTGGGTACCATAACCGATAACAACCACATCGTCAAGTTTTTTAATATCCTCAGAGAGAGTGACATTAATAACTTTTTGATTTGCTGATTTCTCGATTGTCGAATAACCCACAAATGAGAAGGCAATGACAGCCTTGGTGTCAGTTGCATCAAGTGCAAATTTCCCATCAGCATCAGTTACGGTTCCGGTTGTAGTTCCTTTTACCATTACCGTTACTCCCGGTAGCGGTGTGCCGTTCGCGTCAGTCACCTTTCCAGTGATTTTTACTGGTGCGGCGCTGCTTGGATTACCGGAAACATTTTGCCCTGAACGTGCACTGGCAGATGCACCGGGTGAGAATACAACAGCCCCTACGATCAGTAGAAGGACTGCCTGCTTTTTAAAAATAGATTTCCATTTCATGTTAATTAATTCTAGTGATGATTAAATAGTGAGAGTGAGTGCATATATATATTAGTTAGTAATAAACGTTAAAGAATGTAAATATACGCTAAATAACATTTAATACCTCGGAAAGTTTAACCGGACGGTGTTCTAAATAGGATTTTTTTGCAGCAAGTGCAATTGCAACGGATTGCAATCCGTCTTCACCCGAGACAGGGAGCGGGAAATCGTTTACAACAGCTTCGCAAAAGATTTTCATTTCATTGGCATAAGCCTCGAGGTAGCGTTCCATGAAAAAGTTCAGTGGAAGAGAACCATGAACCCCATCGGCGGCAAAATAGCGATGATTCTCGGGATAGTTATTATCGGCATTAGCCATCCCCTTTGATCCGAAGATCTCAACGCGCTGGTCGTAACCATAAACAGCTTTCCGGCTGTTGTCGATGACTCCAATGGCGCCATTGGCAAAGGTAAGGGTGATAATTGCGGTATCGACATCGCCGGCTTCTCCGATTGCCGGATCAACTAAAACTGTCGCATTTGTAAATACTTCAGTGACTTCGCTGCCAACAATATACCTGGCCATATCGAAATCGTGGATCGTCATATCCATAAACATGCCCCCTGAAACAGCGCTGTATTCGGCCGGAGGGGGAGCAGGATCACGAGAGGTGATCTTAAGAATATGCGGGTCACCGATTTTCCCGGCTTCAACCAATTGTTTTATTTTCGCAAAGTTAGGATCGAAACGGCGGTTGAATCCTACCATCAGCTTCACTCCGGCTTTTTTCACTTCTGCGAGTGCATTTTGAATGACCTCCAGAGAGAGATCTACCGGTTTTTCGCAGAAGATATGCTTTCCTGCGCGGGCAATTTCAACGATATACTGGGCATGTGTATCGGTTGGGGAGCAAATGACTACCGCTTCAACATCAGGGTGATTGATTACGTCCTGGTAGTTTGTAAAAACTGTACCGATTCCAAAAGATTTGGCCACCTCCTGAGCGCCGGCAATGTTGACATCAGCAATTGCAACAACCTCTGCCTGTGGCACGCTCTGAACCAGTGTGGCGATATGGACTTTTCCAATGCGCCCGGTTCCGATAACTCCAAGTTTTAATTTTTTCATTGTAAATATTTTTTTTAATTTTCAATCTGTTTACCTTTATAATCCAAGCGATTTAATGTAATCCCTGTTTCGCTGCGCGCAGACTTTGGGATTTCCCATTCCCGGAAGCACATCCTGTTCGACAGTGATCCATCCGGAATACTCTTGTTTTATCAATTCTTCTGTAATACCTGGAAAATTAACTCCTCCTTTGCCAAGTTCACAAAATACACCGTTTCCGACCGACTGGAAGTAGTCCCATCCTTCGGTTCTCGCTTTAGCGGCAATTTCGGGATGACAATCTTTAAAATGGATATGCCAGATCCTGCTTTTATGTTTTTTCAATGCAGCCAGCGGATCGCCACCGCCAAACTGGTAATGTCCCATGTCGAGCACGAGTCCAACCAAGGATGGATCGGTCAACGCGAGTAATTGATCAACTTCAGCAGGAGTTTCAACATAACCTGCACAATGGTGATGAAAGACGGTTCTCAAGCCTGTTTTAGCCTTTACTTCGGCAGCGACCAGGTTGGCACCTGCAGCAAACACTTTCCACTCCTCTTCCGAAAGACCCATTTCAGGGGTAACCCTTCCGGCGTTAAGGGTGCGCCCGGGAACACTTCCGTTATCATCGGCAAGGACAATAAAGGCATCAGTATACCCTGCATCAGCCATCAATTTTGCAGTTTTGACTGCTAATTCGGCTCCTGCAGCATGTTTGGAAGCATCTTTTAGAAAGACTGGTACGAATGCACCTACCATGGATAGGTTCCGGGCATCAAGTTCACATTTTAATCCCTCCGGTACCGATGGCATAAAACCCCAGTCGCCGAGTTCACTCCCCTCGTAGCCGGTCTCCCGGATCTCATTAAGCACCTGTTCAAAGCCTGCCGCTTTACCTTCCAAATCGAATTCGAGAACTCCCCAGGAGCATGGAGCATTTGCAATCTTTATCATTTTAAATAAATTTTAAAATAGGGTTTATACTGGATTAAATCAGAATTTTCTGGACCACTCGTCATTCCATCGTTCGATGACCACCTTTGTCTGGGTGTAAAATTCAACCGCATGCGATGATTGACCATGCAAATCACCGAAGAAGCTCTCTTTCCAGCCACTAAACGGGAAGAATGCCATCGGGGCAGCCACACCGATATTCACACCGATATTCCCCGCCATTGTATTGTGACGGAATTTACGGGCAACTGCACCACTGCGGGTGAAAATACAGGCGGAGTTTCCGTAACGGTTATTGTTGATCAGTTCAATAGCCTCTTCAAGTGTTTCAACATTAACGATACTGAGCACAGGGCCGAAGATTTCCGTTTTGTAAACTTCGCTTCCGGCATTCACTTTCCCCAGTATGGTTGGACCGATGAAGTTGCCATCTTCGAATCCGGTGACTTTAACATCTCTTCCGTCAAGCAATAGTTCAGCTCCTTCATCGATACCAATCTGAATCAGTTTCAGAATCCGGTCTTTTGATTCCATTGAAATTACCGGTCCCATATCCACATCGGCTACCATCCCGTTCCCGGTCTTCTTCGATTGGGCAAGTGCAATAACCTTTGGGGTGATTTTTGCTGCGGCATCCCCTACCGTGATTACGACTGAAGCGGCCAGACACCGCTGACCTGCGCATCCGAAAGCGCTGTCAACAATTATTTTAACTGTTGTTTCTGCGTCAGCATCGGGCATCACGACCACTGCATTCTTGGCTCCCCCTTGTGCCTGAACCCTTTTGCCATTGAGGGCGCCGGTTTGATAGACATGTCTTGCCACTGCGGTAGATCCGACAAAACTGATAGCAGGGATAAATGGGTGTTCGAGAATAGCATCGACTGTTTCTCTTCCGCCGTGCACCATGTTGAGGACACCCTTTGGAAGATTTAGGGTTTCGAACAACTCGAAAATGCGGGTCATCGTCATCGGAACCTTTTCGGAAGGTTTGATGATATAGGTATTTCCGCAGGCAATAGCGTATGGCATGAACCAGAACGGGATCATAATCGGAAAGTTAAAAGGGGAGATGCATGCCCCAACGCCCAGCGGCTGACGAATCACAAACTCATCAACACCGGTGGCGATATCTTCAGAAAATACGCTCTGCATCAATGTTGGAATTCCGCAGGCCACCTCAATATTTTCAACGGCACGGATCATCTCCGCTTTCGATTCGGCAAATGTCTTGCCGCACTCCTGGGTACAGATTGCCGCAATTTCATCGGTATGAGCCTCAAGTACTGTTTTCATTTTAAACAGGTACTGAACGCGCTGAGTGGCCGGAGTATTTCTCCATGCTCCCCAGGCCTGATTCGCTGAACCTGCAGCGTCTTCAATATCGATGCTGCTGCCAGCTGGTACTCTGCAAATCCGTTGTCCCGTAGAGGGATTAATCACATCAATTAATGAACTGCCTTTGCTCTCAATCCATTGGCCATTGATGTAGTTTTTTAATATTGTTGACATGGTATTCTATGTTTGGGATGTTATTGATTTTGATGTTAATATTTTAATTAGGATTTATTGTAGAGACGTGGCATGCAACGTTATTACCTGTAGAGACGCGGCACGCCACGTTATTACCTGTAGAGACGCGGCACGCCACGTCTCTACAGGTAATAACGTTGTTTCTTTTTATGTTCCACATATTCGGCACGTGCCTGCTGGACGGTTGGAATCTCTGAAACCTCGGCAATGGCGACCTCCCACCATGCATAACCCGGAACCCCTTTGGTTAAACTGGTTTCGATATAAATCACAGTGGTTTCGGTTTGAGCTTTTGCTTCAATGAGCGCTGCTTTTAATGCATTTGTATCTTTTGCTTCAATCACATGAGCTCCGAGGCTGCGTGCATTCTGTGCAAAATCGACAGGGAGGATATCTCCCGTAAGAAGCCCTGTCTCCTCTTCACGATACCTGTATTTTGTTCCGAAACGTTCCGAGCCGACTGCCTGTGATAGTCCGCCAATGCTTGCAAATCCGTTG
>CAIVCR010000108.1 GCA_903904515.1 uncultured Bacteroidia bacterium | reverse complement strand
TATGGAGAAATTCAGAATGCAATATGTAGGTTGTTGCCATACCTGAAAACAAAAAAGAAGTCACCTTGAACAAGATGACTTCCTGGGTGGGAACTGATGGGTTCGAACCATCGACCCTCCCGACTGCTGGTCGGGAGGGTCTGAACCTAATCTTCGCTCTTATGAATTAGCTTTTCAATCATCTTTCTGCTTTTCCACCCTTTGATTGACTTCTCCCACGCTAATGCTTGTTCATAATAATCAAAGTGTTCCGTGTACACAACTTCCCAATCTTTGGCATTGGACGTAAAACCTTCATGATTGGTCAAATGTTTGGTAATCCGTTCCTCAATTGAGTTGCGGGTGGATCCAATATAGTACTTATGGAGAAATTCAGAATGCAATATGTAGGTTGTTGCCATACCTGAAAACAAAAAAGAAGTCACCTTGAACAAGATGACTTCCTGGGTGGGAACTGATGGGTTCGAACCATCGACCCTCTGCTTGTAAGGCAGATGCTCTGAACCAACTGAGCTAAGCTCCCTTTTTCTCTAGTCCCGGTGAATGTATACCCTTTTCTAAAGTGATGCAAAGATAGACCTTTTTTCATTTACACCAAATAATCACAGGAAAAAATTGATTATTTCCTGTGATTATTTGGACATAAAAAAACTGCCCCAATTATGAGGCAGTTACATTAGTTATTGTATCGAATCAATTATTTCCCTTCAAGTATTTCCTGAGCCTTTTCCAAAATCGTAGTGTCGTCGAGCAGGATTATACCGCCTTGTGGCCCCTGTTCGATATGCATTCCAACACTAGTCCCTGTATCATAATGTGTTCCACCAAAATAATTCCTCACGGTTTCAACTTCCATCCCAAGCTCCTGAGCAATCCGTTGCATCGAACCGTGAGGCAAATGATCTTTGATATCCCGAAGCTCATTGAAGGTAATTTTTTGAGTCATAGCGAAAAGTTTTAAAAAGTTAATAATGAATAGTCAATATTCAGCACCCTGAATCAATTTGATAAGGCGAAAATTAATATTAAATATTCAATATTGTAACCTAAATGCAATATCTTTTCATATCAAAACCCGAAATTTAGAATTATTAACAATTGGGGGAATCTGACCCAAAAATAATTAATTGTATTTCAAACCATTAAAGACAGAACCGGGACTAATAAACCATCCTTTGAAAAAAGTGTTTTACAGCAGGTTTGCATGGATAGGGGAAGACTTCCTGTTATTCAGGATCTCATAGGCAGCTTGCTGTATCGCTTCCCTAAGATTTAACCGATTTAGCATGTGATTTTCACGCGTCGGATAAACCCTGTTCGAGAAAAACAGAAAGAGTATCCCCGTAACCGGATCAGCCCAGGCATAGGTGCCCGTAAATCCGGTATGACCAAAGCTGGCATCGCTGCATAATGGGGCAGGATATGACTTCTCACCACTGTTTAAACTATTGTTCGGAGTTGGTTTATCAAAACCATACCCCCTGCGATTATGCAACTTATCAAAGTGCCGTCGGGTCCACTCTTTCATTGTTGCTTCCGACAAATACCTTTCCCCGCCATAGAAACCGTAATTGAGGTACATCTGCATCACTTTGGCAGCATCGTTAATCGTACCAAAAAGACCGGCATTGCCTGAGATACCCCCCAATACAGCGGCACTCTCATCGTGTACAAAACCTTGCAATTGCTCCTTCCGAAACGTTTGATCATTCTCTGTCGGAACCATTTTGTCGATTGGCTGGTACAAATAAGGGCGGTAAGTCAATGTATAAGCACCCAGCGGCTTATAAAAATTATTCTTCAGATAGGTTTCATAATCCTGATGAGCAAGTGAGGCTATGACCCGGGGAAAAATGATAAAACCCAAATCGGAATAGACAAAACGCTTTCGTTTTAAAAGTGGAGAGTTGCGAATTGTACTGTAGACCGAATCAGGAAAACTATTCAGGATATAAAGGGCTTTGCTCACCCGAAGACCAAAAAGAGCCGTTGAATCGTTGGCATAATAGGTCGATTTAAAAGTTCCATCAGCATCTATGGTCCTAAGCCAGAACGGGATCCCCGTTTTAAGACGTGCCTGGTGTGAAAGGAGATCCTCAACCAGAATATCCTTTTTATTAGACCCTTTCCAATCGGGCCAGTAATCGCTCATTTTCTTATTAACCAAGAATTTCTTCTGATCACTCAACCGCATTAAGGCGGGCACAGGGGCCAGAATCTTGGTTAAGGAGGCAAAATCGAATAAGTCATCAGGCTGCAATGGCCTATCATTCAAATAGGTGTGACAGCCATAACTCTCCGTGAAGATCACCTTCCCTTTTTTTGCAATAAAAACAGCACATCCGGGAAAAGCTTTGGCACCCAAACCCACATTTACAAGCGAGTCAATTTTTTTTTTTAGAAACGTCGAGTCGACTCCCAGCTCTTCGGGAAGGGTATACTTAAAGCGGTCGAGCGATTTAGTCAAAAAGCCGTCACCCGAATGGAAATACTGATTTACCGTAACCGGCAATGTACCCGTCGAGCCAAATGCCCCAAACAAAAGCTGGCCGGCAAGATCCTGGGCTTCAAGATTCTCCTGATAAGCTACAACTAATCCGGTTGCCTTTTCAACACCTTCAAGATAATTAAGCACATATGGGTTCCCAAAAAGCACGAGAACCGACTTCCCAAGTGCCGAAACCTGCTGAACTGTTTTTTGCTGGATTTCAGTGAGCCGGTAATCCGACGACACAAAATTGCCAAGATTATTTAGTTCGGCTATGACCAGGTTGTACTTTTTCAATTGAACCATAAGTCTGGCTATTGCAGCATCATCAGCATCTTTTGAAATGCAAAAATTGGCTGTACTGGTGTATCGCTCCAATGAATGTTGAAAGGGGGTGATCGTTCCACGTCCGATGCTCACTGTCGCGATTTTCAGCGTGTCAAGACTGCGCAAGGGTAAAAGCTGATCACCATTCCGAAGAATTGTCAGCGATTGTTGAGCTACATTTCGTTGTGTCATGCGATATGCTGAGCGATTCAGATCGGCATATGCTCCTTCTGACCTGACCGGTTCATAATGATTAAGTCCCACCCATCTCTTTACCATGAGCACCTTCCGGCATTTCCGATCGATAGTCTCCATGGAGATCTCGCCATCCGAAATCGCCTTTTTAATCTCTTCGATCACTTTGGCAGGATTGACCACAAACTCAAGTAAATCATTCCCTGCTTTCAGCGCTTTTATTTCAGCACTGTTATTGACCTCAGGACTCTCCTGATCAACAGCCCCTTCCATATTCAGGGCATCAGTCACCACCAAACCCTGAAAACCGAACTTATTAATTAGCAAATCCTGCACAATCGGGTAGGATAGTGTCGCTGCAGTGCCACTGCTATCGAGTGCCGGAACATTCAAAAATCCCGTCATAACACCACCTATACCATATTCAATCGCTTTACGAAATGGAGAAAGTTCGATCGAATCGAGCTGAGCCTTTGTATGGCCTATCAATGGAAGGGAGAAGTGAGAATCTTTTTGTGCATCACCGTGACCCGGGAAGTGCTTCAATGTTGCCAGCACCTGTTGTGATTGCAGTCCCAAGCTATAACGGACTGCCTTTTGAAATACTTTTTCAGGATTATCCCCATACGACCGGAACCCGATAACCGGATTTTGCGGATTACTGTTGACATCGGCAACGGGAGCAAAATTGATATGAATACCCAACCTCCTGCATTGTTGGCCAAGGTCGACGCCCAAATTAAATATCAGCGAATCATTCCCGATTGCGCCCAGTGTAAAACCATACGGATATTTAATGCAGCTATCCAGGCGCATCGACAACCCATACTCAGCATCAATGGCCACCAGCAATGGTGTTTTAGATTCTGCCTGCAGCTGGTTAACCATATTGATATGGCGGATCGGCCCACCCTGCATCGTGATGATTCCACCTATTTTGTTATCCCTGACCATTTTCAGTAAACGGGCTCTGTGCTTACTCCCCTTTTTCGAGTAGGCAGGAACCATGATCAGTTGCCCGATCCGCTCATCTGCAGAAAGTGAATTAAAAACAGAGTCTACCCACTGGTCTTTATCGTATTTCAAAAATGGAGGGCTCAACCTGGGTTGGGCCGAGATTCCAGTACTTAACAGTGCAAATAGTATGAATATATATACCTTAATCATAATTTTTTTATCCTAAACTTTATTAATCCCGCCAGTCATGATTCTGAGATCACCCTTTAATTCTAAAAATATTAATTTTCCAGCCATTTGGGGTTTCCTTACACGATTAAAAAACAAATTATTTTCAATTGAATTTGTTCAAAAATAAACAAAACCGCACAACTGAAAGCCTTTCTGATCTTTTTATCAAAAAAGAATCCTAAAGATTCCGATTTATTAAATCATATCGATACTTTCGCACAATACACCAAGTTAGGTATTAAGGAATGAGAAAATTCAAATTAAACTTCGTAAATCTTTTCGGGTACAAGAGCCATATTCGTTATTGCATGCTGATTATAACCTTAACAATCTGCTTATTGACTGGTAATGCAAATGCCTCAATTATTCCGGGTGCTGACCGTACTGATCAGTATTTGAATAAACTCAAAGGGAAGAATTTAGCGTTGGTGGTAAACCAAACCTCCCGTGTCGGAAATGACCATCTTGTCGATTTTCTGCTGGAGAAAAAGTTAACAATCAAACGAATATTTGCACCCGAGCATGGTTTTCGAGGGGAAGCCGGTGCAGGAGAATTGGTTAGTAACTCAAAAGATGCGGGTACAGGCATTCCAATTGTCTCTATTTATGGAAAAAATCATAAACCTACAGCGGCACAACTTGAAGATGTGGATGTTGTTATTTTTGATATACAAGATGTTGGTTGCCGTTTTTACACCTACATCAGCACGCTTCATTATGTTATGGAGTCATGTGCCGAGAACAATAAGCAATTGCTGATTCTCGACCGGCCAAACCCTAACGGAGACTATTTCGACGGACCTGTTTTGCAACCCGCATTCCGTTCATTTGTAGGAATGGATCCGATTCCGGTTGTTCACGGTTGTACAATCGGGGAACTGGCACAAATGATCAACGGAGAAAAGTGGCTGGCCAACGGGGTTCAAACCAGTCTTGAAATCGTCAGGGTGGCGAACTATACCCATTCAATGAAATACGATCCGCCGGTCAGACCCTCGCCCAATTTACCAAATTATCTGGCGATCAGGCTTTATCCTTCACTCTGCTTTTTTGAGGCCACGAGTGTAAGTGTAGGTCGTGGAACACAATTCCCGTTTCAGGTTTTGGGTTATCCCGATCCATCGCTTGGAAAATTCACATTCATACCGTTGATTATCAAAGGACTGGAAATGAATCCACTTCAAAAGGATAAAAATTGTTTTGGCGAAGATCTTCGTCAAATAACAACTGTTCCTCCATTTACTTTATCCTGGTTTATCGATTGGCTTGGCAAGTTTAAAAACAGGGGAGAATTCCTAACACGCGAACAATGGTTCAACAAGCTGATGGGAAATGATGTGGTTCTGAAACTGGTCCTTGAAGGGAAGAGCGAAGCCGAGATTCGTAAAAGCTGGGCTGCAGAACTGAACGATTATGGAGTCGTCAGACAGAAATATTTGTTATATCCTGATTCAAACACAAAAAAATGAATCCATTACTCGTTGCACTGCTTTTGGGCGGCTATTTTCTTATGCTTATTGTTATTGCCCATCTGACGGGAAAATCGGCAACTACAGATACTTTTTTTACTGCCAACCGTAAATCACCCTGGTTTGTCGTTGCCTTTGGGATGATCGGGACGACTATCTCAGGGGTTACTTTTATATCGGTGCCGGGGGAGGTCGGAAATTCTGCAAGTACCTATTTCGAGTTTATAATGGGGAATCTGGTTGGGTTCTGGATTGTTGCACTCGTGCTCCTCCCCGTCTATTACAAGCTTAACCTGATCTCGATCTATACCTATCTCGAACAACGATTTGGTTTTTACACCTACAAATCGGGTTCGTTCTTCTTTCTTCTCTCACGAACCATAGGGGCCGCCTTCAGAATGTATCTGGTTGCAGAGGTATTGCAATTAGCACTTTTCGATGCACTTGGAGTTCCATTCGCCATTACTGTGCTAATCAGTATTTTCCTGATCTGGGTTTACACCTATAAAGGGGGAGTCAAAACCATTATCTGGACAGACTCTCTTCAGACCATATTTCTGCTTACCGCCGTTGTGCTTACGATCTATTATATCTTCTCAAGTTTCGGATGGTCAGCAGGGGAAACTTTTCAAAAGCTATACGCACATCCCTATTCCCGAATCTTTGAATGGGACGTTAAATCGGGAAAATACTTTTTCAAACAATTTATTGCCGGCATATTTGTGACCATCGTGATGGTAGGTCTGGATCAGGATATGATGCAGAAAAACCTCACCTGCAAAAGTCTCAGGGAAGCTCAGAAAAATATGCTCACCTTCAGTTCCATATTTGTATTTGTTGTTGGAATGTTTCTGATGCTGGGAGTTCTTCTCTATATTTTCGCCACCACCAACGGAATTCAGCTACCTCAAAAATCAGACTTCCTTTTCCCTATGCTGGCTCTCAATCACATGAATCTGATGATCGGGATCTTCTTTTTACTGGGAATCACGGCAGCCAATTATGCAAGTGCCGATTCCGCCCTGACTTCATTAACAACAGCTTTTTGTGTTGATTTTCTGGATATTAACAAACGCCCCCAGGATAAGAAACTTTCCTATTTGCGGCGCACCCATGTCGGATTTTCCATGCTGCTGTTTTTGGTAATTATGATATTCAGAATTATAAACGATCAAAGTGTTGTTGTGGCAGTTTTTAAGGCCGCAGGGTATACTTACGGACCGCTGTTGGGCATGTTTGCATTCGGATTACTGACCCGAAAACAGGTCAATGACCGGTGGGTTCCCCTTGTTGCCCTTAGCTCTCCTTTTATTGCCTGGTTTATTGATGCATTTTCAGCCCAGTTACTCTATGGATATAAGATTGGTTTTGAGTTGATTATAATTAATGGAGCAATAACTTTCCTTGGAATGTTGCTGATTCAAAAAAAATCGATAATAGTTAAAAAAAGTTAAGGGTTTTGGGAATTATGTTGTACCTTTGAATTGATGTATCTGGGGTACCGTTCTTATTTCAGAAGATCCGATCTAATCAACTGATAATCCAGGATGAAGTGCTTAACCAAAATATTGACCTTCTTCGTTGTTGCTGTTTTCTTTTTCGCCTGTCAAAAAGAGAAATTAAATACTTCGTCCGGTTCTGCTCTCCACTTCTCTTCAAACCTTATCACCTTTGATACCCTTTTCACTTCAATTGGTTCACCCACCAAAAACCTCCGTGTAACCAACCAAACCAATGAAAATGTTGTGATCTCCTCTGTTAGACTGGCAGGTGGCAACCAAAATGGATTTCGTTTAAATGTGAATGGGGAGGTCTCAAATGAAACTTTTAATGTACAGATTTCGGCAAGGGACAGTATTTTTATTTTCATTGAAGCGACTCTGGGTAAAACGGGTAAAAGCGGTCCTCTTATTTCAGAAGACTCGATTATTTTCCTGGTTAATAATGTGGAGCAAAAGGTTCAGCTGAGGGCGTGGGGACAGGATTTTGTACTGATTAATACCAATCACCTGAAAACTGCGACCTGGACCAAAGAACGCCCATATTTAGTTTATAATGAAGCTGTTGTAGATTCCAATCAAACGCTCACGATTGAAGCCGGGGCCGCAGTCTATTTTCATAAAAATGCAGGACTGATGGTTAAAGGGACACTGAAAGTTGAAGGCACCTTTGAAGAACCAATTGAATTTAAAGGAGATCGGCTTGAAATGGCTTACAGCGAAATCCCGGACCAATGGAACGGAATAATTCTTTGTTCCGGGAGTCACAATAATGTCTTCAATTACTCCAAAATCAAAAATGCCAACATCGGATTACAGGTTGGAACCGTTGAACATAGCGGATACGCCTCTGTACAGCTTGCCAATACGCAAATTGCCAATATGAGTTGGTCGGGCATTTGGGCCATGAAATCGAAAATCCTTGCCTACAACTGTGTAATATCAAATGTAAGGTATTATAATACGGCACTTCTGCTTGGCGGCGATTACCAATTCTACCACACCACCTTTGCCAATTACTATAACGATATCGCCTCCGGGGTTCGGACAACTGAAACCGTATCAATCTCCAACTACCTCGTTGACACTAAAAGCGGAATCAGGTATGTGGGTGATTTGCAGGCGGCAACCTTTGGAAATTGCATTATAACGGGCAACAGGATGAATGAATTAATGATCTCTATGGACGCTAAAGGGGGTAGCAATTATCTTTTTGACAGGAGTCTGATCCAGGTATCGGATACGTTTAGAATTGCAGAAGCCGATCATTTTAAAGGGGTTATCAGAAACGTAAATCCACGTTTTAAGAGTCCGTATAATAGCAACTTCGAATTGGACACCCTCTCCATTGCCAAAGATTATGGCAAGTCGGAATATGCCAAATGGTATCCTGCTGACCTTAAAAATGAAAGCCGGATCAGCGATGAAGGTCCCGATCTTGGGGCATACGAACGTATTGAAAAAAAGAATTAATAAATTAACTCCTGTTCAGGATTCAAGTTAAGTAACAAAAACAATCTGTTGTCGTAATTATTTCATACTGTTTATATATCCAGTAATGTGGCAGGTTTGTTTTTGGGATCGGAAACAGGCAGTATTTCAGAAGGTACATCATTGGCTATGGTGAACATCACTTTAAAATTCATGTTCCACAGTTTTAAATTGATCCTGATTTTTGTGTTGGTTCTCCAGTCCACCACAGTGCCGGTTACTGCACAAAATAAATACACGATTATTTTTTACAATGTTGAAAATCTTTTCGACACCAGGGATGATCCCCTAACGTCCGATGAGGAGTTTACTCCGTCGGGGGAGAGGCACTGGACCAGGCAACGCTTTGAGGATAAGCTTAAAATGATCTACAAGACGCTCATAACGGCAGGGAAAGGTGAATTTCCCGATATTATTGGAGTTGCAGAGGTTGAAAACCGTTGGGTTGTGGAACAGCTGATTAACCAAACCCCATTGAACAAGGTTCCATACGGAATCATCCATAAAGAATCTCCTGATCCAAGAGGAATCGATGTGGCCTTGCTTTATCGCAAAGACCGGATTAACCCCATCGATTTTTCATTTATTCCCGTTGCAAACTATGGAGAGAACCCGTTTCAATCCAGGGACATCCTCCTTTTCACCGCTCAACTGGGTGGTGAACAAATTCATTGTTTTGTAAATCATTGGCCATCCCGCAGTGGCGGTTATGTCGAAACCCGGGAGAAAAGGAATATTGCAGCCCGGATTCTGAGATACCATGTCGATTCCCTGTTAAGTAAAGATCTCGAGGCTCGAATTATAATCATGGGTGATTTTAATGCCACATCCAATGAAAAATGTTTCACCTCAATCCTCAAAGCCCTCCCCTATCCGGGAAATAACAAATCCACATTTTTAGTCAATCTCTCAACCCGTTGGACTAATCGTGCTCAAGGGACAATCAGGAATGCCGGTCAGTGGGAAGTTTTCGACCAAATAATCTGCACACGCAATCTATTAAATAATAAGCCATTGAATATATTAACCAATGAGAGTGGGATTGGTAATTTTAACTTTTTGCTTGAACCTGATCACACCTATCTTGGGAACAAGCCTTTCAGAACCTATATGGGTCCCGTTTACCATGGTGGGGTCAGTGACCATTTGCCTGTAATAATCAATATTTCAGCTGATAAATAGGAAAGGACCAGGTCGGTTGCAACACCCATCCGCAAAGAGCAAGATATATTTAAAAACTATCGATTAAAAAAGAGTTTAAAATTTGTTGTTATCATCAAGAAGAAATATCTTTAGCAGTCAATTACAAACCATCAAACTTTATAGATTTATTTATCATCATGAAAGAAAACAACAAAGTTTCAAGAAGGGGATTTCTGGGGACCGGGGCAGCAGCTGCCGCCGCGATCACGATCGTTCCCTCAAACACTATTGCAGGTCTTGGACACCGTGCACCCAGTGATAAAATGAACATCGCGGGAGTTGGTATTGGGGGAATGGGTCATGGCAATATTAAGAACCTTAAATCGGAAAACATTGTCGGTTTATGTGATGTCGACTGGAAATATTCCGAAAAGACTTTCAATGAATTCCCTGATGCCAAAAAGTACAAAGACTGGAGAGTTATGTACGATGAACTTGGGAAATCAATTGATGGAGTTGTGATCGCAACCGCTGACCACACACACGCCATAATCGCTTCTCATGCCATCACGTTGGGCAAGCACGTTTATTGCCAGAAACCACTTACTCACACGGTTTACGAATCAAGGTTACTGACCAAGCTTGCCGCCAAATATCAGGTAGCAACGCAGATGGGTAATCAGGGTTCTTCGCAGGAAGGTGTAAACCTCACCTGTGAGTGGATTGCCAATGGAGAAATTGGAGAAATCACGAAAGTTGAAGCATTTACAGACCGCCCAATCTGGCCTCAGGGTCTGAATACCCCTAAAAATGGTCAGTGGGTTCCTGAAACTTTAGATTGGGATCTGTTTATCGGTCCTGCTAAAAAACGGATGTACAACGAACTTTATCATCCATGGAACTGGCGTGGATGGTGGGATTTTGGAACTGGTGCATTAGGCGACATGGCTTGCCATATCTTACACCCCGTATTTACCGGTCTTAAATTGGGTTATCCGATTCATGCACAGGGCAATTCAACCATGCTTCTGACAGATTGTGCTCCTACAGCTCAGTCCGTTTGTCTTACCTTTCCTGAAAGGGCTAAACCGAAAGACTTTAAGATCAAACTTCCTAAAGTTGATGTTTTATGGTATGATGGTGGAATTAAACCTATGCTCCCAGAGGGATGGCCGGAAGGAAGAGATCCTAATGATTCAGGCGGAGGTGTTATTTTCCACGGCACAAAAGATAAATTGATCTGTGGATGTTATGGTGTTAACCCTTGGTTATTATCAGGCCGCAAACCTGAGGCTCCAAAATTCCGTCGTCGTGTTGAACTGTCACACGAAATGGATTGGGTTCGCGCCGCAAAAGAATCACCTGCAACACGTGTGAAAACAGCCTCTGATTTCAGCGAATCAGGACCATTTAACGAAATGGTAGTTATGGGAGTTTTGGCTGTTCGTCTGCAATCTTTGGATAAAGTGCTCAACTGGGACGGTCCAAAAATGCAATTCACCAATCTTGTGGACAGCGAAACGATCAAAACTGTCCTTGAAGATAAATTCGAAATCCATGATGGTCACCCAACCTTCAATAAAACATATACCGATCCGATCAATGCAAAAGCTTATGCTGCTGAATTGATCAGACATACTTACCGCGCACCATGGTCATTGCCTGAAATGCCTGCGTAAATATCATTGTGTACTAAATAAAAAAGGTGGAAGCAATTCCACCTTTTTTTATGATACGTGCAAGCAATCTATTTCCAGTAATTTCAATCTATTCCTTTGGTCCCTTTGTATTCGCAGCCTCATCCTTTGCCTTTTTCAACGACTTCAGTTCATCATTCTTCTTTTTATTCATCTGATTATCTGAAACCTCTGCCTTCACCCTGATCTCCTTAATCTCTTTATGCTGATCGTGTTTCTTTCTTACAATGGTTATTTTTTCAAGTCCATCACCGATATCCTTCTTTTCATACGATATTATTGACTCATCCTTGGTGTCGAAGGCAAATGGATCACCTCCAAACCGCTGGTGCATCATGAAATGGTGAGGAGGCATTGGCGGTGGTGGCGGTGGCATGAGTTCATCATCACCCTCCTGATCCATCTGATCATTATCAAAATCCTGGACACAGACAACCTTTCTTCCTTTTCCCATTTTCCCCGAATCGCAACGTTGAACCATAATATCAAACTGTTCATCACCCGGTTTACCATTCATGGCCCCGTTATGAAACCTCATATTGCCGTCATTGAAAAGAATCATCCGTTTACCTTTGTGATGAGACATTCCTTCATGATCCAGATTACCAAGGATAGAATCAACTTTTTCGTTAATCATTTTTTCGTCGGGAAGGTTAAATACAGTATCGATTTTAGTTTGATTGCCATCGACGCTGACAACAACTTTAACCCGCTGCTCTTTTTTCTGCGGGTCATTTCCGGCTAATTGTGCATCTTCCACCGGACCAAAGGTAAAGGATGAGGCCACAAAAAGCAGACCCACCAACCCCAGAACAACTACTGCTGTTTTTTGCTGACTTAATAATCGTTTCATCTGAATAAAATTAAAGTGAACTTGAATATTCTTATTACGACTCAAAATTAGCCGGTTTTGGAACACCTACCGGTTAAGGTTTTGCAAAAAAGTGTTAAGGGAAAGTTAAAGTTGAAAACTTGCTTAATTTATTGTCTAATTTTGGATTATGAAGAAGCGAACAATTGTCGGATTGGTGATTTTAATGGGGATTTCCTTATTAGGGATAATAGCGGTGCAATTCTATTGGTTTAACAATTCGGTCAAAGTAAGAAATGAACTTTTCGACCGTTCGGTCAATGAAGCGATGAACAAGGCTGTCCGCCGGCTCGAAACGGGTCACGATCTGAAAATCATCCGTAATTTTGAAGACCAGGATTCACTAAGTTGGAGTAAAGAGGCCCCTTATCCTCCGCCACCGCCACCGATGCAGGAACTTGAGGAGATGGAGGTGATTGTTAAAAAAGACAGTATTAATAATCGGATAACGGTGATCACTTCAAATCCGGGAAAACATAAACCAGGAGGCAACCGGATTCGATCCAATGCCTACCTAACGGATATGAGCCAACATTTTAAGGGTGGAAGACACTCTATTGTTATAAATGAGGACACGATTGTAGCAAATATTGACTCTTCGTTTACCGCTGCTCTTCCACAGGGGAGAAGAAATATGGAAAAAAAGATTGAGCAGCTCAATAAATTATCGAGACAGATTGCCATAGAATATAAAGGATGGGAAAATGGGAGGCATATCGATGAAAATTTGCTGAAAAAACTGCTTTCCGAGGAGTTAACAAACAGGGCAATACCTATCCCGTTTACGTATTCCATCTCTTCGGAGGACAGCCTGAGTCAGACAACCCCTGGTGACAACCATAAAATTAAATGGTACCGTGTAAACCTGTTTCCAAACGATATTTTCAGGAAAAATCTGGAGCTGACCATCTCATTTGCCGACCGCGATTATTTTATCGGACGCTCAACAACTTTACTGCTTGGTCTCTCCGTTATCTTTTCACTGATTATTTTCCTTACATTTTCAATCAGCATATTTTTGATTATCCGGCAGAAAAAAATCTCTGAAATGAAGTCCGATTTTATCAATAACATGACCCATGAATTTAAAACTCCAATTGCGACAATTTCAATTGCCTCCGACTCTATTCTGGATCAGAAGGTGATCGGGGACCAGGATAAGGTGCGGTTTTTTACGGGGATGATTAAAAAAGAGAATATCCGGATGAACGAACAGGTCGAGCGGATACTTCAGATTGCCAGGCTTGAAAGGAAGGAGTTTGAATTTAATTTTCAACCTGTAAATATCCATGAACTGATCGAAGAAGCCATAGAGGGGATCTTGCTGCAGGTGGAAAAAAAGGAGGGGAAGATCATATCAAAGCTTGAAGCACTAAATCCGGTCGTAACTACCGATCCCATTCATTTTATAAATCTGATTTATAATCTTTTGGATAACGCCAATAAATATTCGCCCGAGGCTCCCCTGATTACCGTTATAACCTCAAACACACCCAAGGGGGTCATCCTCTCTGTTGAAGATCGTGGAATTGGAATGAGTAAGTCAGTTCTGTCACGCATATTTGATAAGTTTTACCGCCTTCCTTCCGGAAACGTACACAATATCAAAGGTTTCGGCCTTGGACTTAGTTATGTGAAAGCAATTCTGGAGATCAACGGGGGCACTATTAAAGTTTTTAGTGAGCCGGGTAAAGGGAGCCGGTTTGTTGTTTTCATACCATTTTTAAGACATAGACGATGAGTGCGAAGAAATCACTTTTTTTTGTTGAAGACGATCTCAGTTTCGGGGCCGTGTTAAAGTCCTATCTCGAGATCTGCAATTTCTCCGTTACCTGGATTGATGACGGCAAATATGCGTTGGGTGCTTTCCAGTCCGGAACATTTGACCTTTGCCTGCTTGATGTGATGCTTCCACATGTTGATGGCTTTACCATTGGGCGGGAGATCCGGATAATTGATCCGGAAATTCCAATGATCTACCTCACAGCCAAATCATTAAAAGAGGATATTATCAACGGTTACCGCATCGGGGCTGATGACTATATTATCAAACCTTTTGACACCGAGGTGTTGCTCTATAAGATTGCCGTAGTACTTAAGCGATCAGACAATGACGAAAACACCAATGAACATTTGGTTCAAATTGGAAATTATATATTCGACCCCATATTGCGGGAGATAAAAATTGGTGAGACTCGGCAGTTGCTGAGCCCAAAAGAGTCAGCCTTATTAAAATTGCTTTGTGAACACAAAAATGAATTGCTTGCTCGTGAGATCGCCCTCAAAAAAATATGGGGAGATGATGGTTATTTCACAACCCGAAGCATGGATGTTTTCATCACAAGGTTGAGAAAATACTTAAAAGATGATTCCACTATTGAGATCCGTAATATTCACGGGAGCGGTTATATTATGACACACGGAGTCAGATCAGCCAACTGATTTGTACGTCATTTCCCGTGAATTAGCTTTCAATTTTAAGCCCAAAGGGAACCATTCCTGAAAAAATGATGTAATTTAGTAATCGATTTCCAGAATATTAATTTGTAGTTTTTATCTGTTAATAGTTCCGTAAATTTTAATATTTTTCAATTTCAATAATATGTAACAGATTGAAATACATAGAAATAAAGAAATACTTCAGTTTATTTCTATATATTTCAACTTATTCATCTTGAATTAGATACGAAAACATACCGTAGTATTGATCTGTATTACCATAATTAATATCAAACGATATGGAAACAACAGAAAGTGAAGTTTTGGCTGAAGTAATTTCAGATTGTGCAAAAGCAGACGGTTGGGCAAATCTTGCCGAGATCGGGGTTTTACTTCGCAAAAAAAATATCTCATACGGCAAATTGTCGAAATATATCCAGCGATTTCCTGAGATTATCGAACTAAAAGTTGATGATCTTAAAGTTCCTCCCGTAACTTATGCCAGGTTCAAAGTAATTGAAACAGATACGAACAATCAGGAATAAAAATTAAGATGTGAATAACCAGGTTTACGGACCATCAGGAAATAGGCGGTAAATCATTTAACACACGGATTAACAATGTAAATTTGTCATCCATCTGTCTCAACTTGTTCCCCTTGTTTGGTACTAAGGAGCTTTTCCCAATTCATGTTTATAAGGGTATGGGAATTGCAGACTCCGATTAATCTGATCATAACCATGATTTTCTAAAGCAGAAATGTTACTTTTGTCGCTCATTAATCGGAGGTAGCTTATCATTTGATGAAAACCCTTAAATTTGATTTTATTGTAGTTGGCAGCGGTCTTGCCGGCTTGCTTGCCGCTTTTCACGCGGCTGATTATGGCACAGTTGCGCTCATTTCAAAATCTGAACTGGACATCAGCAACTCCTATCACGCCCAGGGAGGGATTGCTGCGGCTATCGGAGAAGACGATAATCCTCAATACCATTTTGAGGATACACTGATTGCAGGGAGAGATTTATGCGATCAGGATGCTGTCACCCTGCTGGTTAACGAAGGGCTTGAGAGAGTCAGGGAGATGATATCACAAGGGATGGAATTTGACAAAGATGCTGATGGCAAACTTATCTTAGGGCTGGAAGGTGGTCATTCAAAACGGAGAATACTTCATGCCGACGGTGATGCAACAGGGAAAATGATGACGAGTTTTATGCTCAGTCAGGTATTGGCCAGACCGGAAATTACGACTTTTGAGTATTGTGCCGCCTTGAAAATCCTTGTGGAAGACAACATTTGTAAAGGGGTGCAAACACTTCAATATACCGATGGAAACAATATTATCTTTTTGGGTAAAGCCACCATCCTGGCAACAGGAGGATTGTCGCGGCTCTATTCCAGATCGACAAACCCATATACTGCCACTGGTGATGGAATCGCCCTTGCATGGCAGGCCGGTGCACGTCTTGCGGATATGGAATTCATTCAGTTTCATCCGACAGCACTGGCAATTACCGGCGAGGATGCTTATCTGATCAGCGAGGCAGTGAGAGGAGAAGGGGCGCATTTACTGGATGTGAATGGAATACGATTTATGCCTCAGATACATCCTCTGGCAGAACTGGCCCCGCGTGATGTTGTAGCATCTGCAATTTTCCGCAGAATGCAGGAGACTGGCAGTAACGTTTTTCTGAGTCTTAAGCATCTGAACAACGAAATGCTGCTCGAGAGGTTTCATTCGATCGATTCACATCTTAAAACATTCGGGATAAACCTCATGGAAGATCTGATTCCCATTGCACCTGCAGCACATTATATGGTTGGAGGAGTGCGGACAGACGTTTGGGGACAAACCAGCATTGAGGCACTTTTTGCATGCGGAGAAGTTGCGGCAACGGGAGTTATGGGAGCCAACCGCCTGGCAAGCAATTCGTTGCTCGAATGCCTGGTCTACGGCAAAAGAGCTGTTGAGAAGGCCAGAAAACTGCCGGGTAATCCGCCATTGTCAATTCCCCCGGAACCTGTAATTCTAAACGCCAGTACAGATCAGGAGTATCTTCAGATAAAAAATGAACTTGCCAATATCATGAGCGACCGGGTCGGGATCGTACGCAACGGATCAGGGTTAAAATTGGCACTTGCCCGTATCGAATCGATTGCAGAACAATACAAATCACCCGGATCAGACTATAATTACTATAAAATAATCAATCTCACAGATATCTGCCGGATCATCACCCTTTCTGCACTCGAACGCAAAGAGAGTCGTGGTGGTCATGTCAGGACTGATTATCCGGTCGAAGTCGAAGAGCAATTACACCATATTATTCAGGAAAAAGGTAAAGAGATTCACTATGAAGCGGTCAGAACATCCTAAAACCGGATTAAACTTCGATACAATAAGGCCTGTTATCGATTATGCCTTAAATGAAGATATTGGAAGTGGCGACATCACCACAAACTCGTTGATCCCTGCAGAACTCCAGGCCAGGGCTACCATGGTGGCCAAATCATCGGGAATCATTGCCGGTCTTTCTGTAGCTGAATATATTTTTCGTACCCTTGATCCTGCTATCCATTGGAAACCCTTCATTCAGGATGGCGACAGGATAAGTACCGGAGAGCTCATTCTTGAAATCTCGGGATCGTACAGAGCCTTGTTAACCGGCGAACGACTTGCGTTAAATTTTTTGCAGCGCATGAGTGGTATTGCGACAATGACGAATAATTGCGTCAGGGAAATGGAAAATTATCAAACTCAAATTCTCGATACCCGTAAAACAGTTCCCGGATTGCGTCTTCTTGATAAATATGCGGTTCTGATGGGAGGGGGAACGAATCACAGGATCGGTCTTTACGATATGGTTCTGATTAAGGATAATCATATAAAAATAGCAGGTGGAATAACCGCAGCTATAGCTCAGGTAAAAAAATCGATTCCCTCAACTATTAAATTGGAGGTTGAAGTCACCAACCTCGATGAGGTCAGGGAGGCTCTGGCCTCCGGAGCAGATATTATAATGCTCGACAATATGTCTCTTCATGCGATGAGTGAGAGCGTTAAACTTATCAATGGTCGGGCAAAGGTCGAAGCATCAGGAAATATGACTCTTGAGCGACTTAAAAAAGTGGCTGAAACAGGAGTCGACTTCATTTCAATCGGAGCGCTGACCCATTCCGTGACCGCATTTGATATTAGTATGAACATAGCATCCTAGAATTTGAATCTTGTTATCGACATAGGCAACAGTCAAACCAAGATCGGCATATTTGACAAAGGGGAGATCGTTCAAACAATTTTTATGAAATCGTTTGAGGCGATACAACTGTACAATTTAAAACAGACCTACCCGCAAATAAACCGGTGCATACTCTCTTCTGTTGCCGACACCAACATCGTTCTTACTGAGGCACTCAAAACAGAATGTGATTACTATCTTGAATTTGATCACAACACCCCGGTTCCAATCACGAATCTCTATGAATCCCCGACAACTCTGGGCCTCGACAGGCTGGCAGCTGCCATCGGAGGTAGTTCGATCTTCCCGGGGAAAGAGCTTTTGGTTATCGATGCTGGCACGGCGATCACCTATGACCTTATAGATAATAACAACTGCTTTTTAGGGGGAAATATTTCACCAGGACTAAAGATGCGGTTCAGAGCGCTGCATCACTTTACAAAGAAACTCCCGGAAATGGCTCCTGCTGACATCTGGCCAGGTTACGGAAAAACAACCGATGAGGCAATCAGGGCAGGAGTTCAGCAAGGGATGATTTTCGAAATCGATGGAATGATCGAACATATTCGGAAAGATTGGCCACATTGCACGGTTATTTTAACCGGTGGTGACTGTTTCTTTTTTGATAAAAAATTAAAAAACACCATCTTTGTAAAATTCGAGTTAACCCTGATCGGGCTAAACCGAGTTTTGGAATTTAACGCAGGTATTAAATACAATACTTCGGTATGTTTTCGTATCTAATTCATGATGAATAAGTTGAAATATTTCTTTATTTCTATGTATTTCAATCTGCTACATAGTATTGAAATTGAATAGAATTAAAATTTACCGAACTATTAAAATAGTACTCCTTGAAATGGCTGGCACGATAAAAACACACAATTATGATTCCTCATTTACCCCCCGGAAAACTATGACCTGGAAGAAAGCAGGGCTGATTATCGTGAGCTTATGGGTAACTTTGTCCATTGTTTCGTGCAGTTCAAAAGTTGCTTCCGACATTCCTGTCGATTTATTCAGCACTAAAAAAACCCCATCGGTAGAGGCCTTTAATTTTGAGACATCCTATACAGATTCAGGCGTTGTGAGATATTTCTTAAAAACTCCGAGACTTCTGATTTTTGATCAGGAAAAATCACCCTACAAAGAATTCCCTGAAGGCTTTCATCTTCAGCAATTTGACCAAAATAAAAAACCTATTTCAGAACTCTCCGCCAATTACGGTAAAAACTTCGAGCTCGAACAAAAGTGGTTGGCAACAGGGAATGTAGTGATGGTCAACATCAAGGGGGATACCCTCCGCTCTGAAGAATTAATCTACCTGATTAAAGAGGATAAGATCTATTCAGAGAAATTTGTCAATATAAAAAAAGGAGATCAGGATATCACCGGCTCGGGAGGTTTTGAATCAGATTCACAAATGTCAAAATGGGCCTTTAAAAAGACCAGCGGACATATATATGTAACAGATCAACCCTGATTTTTGAATCAGCTAAAACTTGATTGAGGCTGTATCAAAAGTCATTTCAACCAAAATAGCTGAATTCGCTCAAAATGGGTTATTGGACATGCAGTAGACAGGACAACTCCAAAAACTTTTTTTATGTTGGGAAGCAAATAAGAAGGAGAGTTGTGAAAAATCATCAACGCGCAGTGATTTCAAAGCTGAAAATTACTATCTTCGCACGCTAAAGTAAATTAGACAAATAATTATAAAGTAACCAAATATCGATGGCAACATTACAGAAAATCAGGAACCGTGCCGGAATTGCAATTGCAATATTCATTGGTATGGCGCTCGCAGCCTTTATTCTCGGCGACTTATTTAAATCATCAAGCTCTATTATGCGTGGTAAGCAGATGGAATTGGCTGAAATTGACGGTAAAACGGTAACGTATCCCGAGTTTCAGGCTAAAGTTGATGAGCTTTCAGAGATTTACAAAATGAATTCCGGTAAAACTTCTCTTGACCAGAAGACAACTGATCAGATTAAAGAACAGACCTGGCAAAGCATGGTTCGAAATCTTACGATGAAAGATATCTACGAAAATCTTGGAATCGGGGTCAGTTCAACAGAACTTTTCGATCTTGTTCAGGGGAAAAACCCACATGCCATCATTCAGAGTATATTTCGTGATCCCAATACAGGGACCATCAATCGCGGTGCTTTGATCCAGTTTTTAAAATATCAACAGACTAATAGTACCGGAAAAGAGCACAACTACTGGCTATTCATTGAAAACCAGATCATTGAAGAACGCTCTTTCTCCAAATACAACAATCTACTCTCTAAGGGGATTTTGGCAACAACCGAAGAGGCCAAAAATGATCTTAAAGGTCTTAACCATAAAGCAAACATTCAGATTGCTGCCAAAATGTACAGCTCAGTATCTGACAGTACAGTAAAAGTTACGGATTCAGAACTTAAAGCGTACTATGATAAAAACAAGGAGAAATACAAGCAGGAGAATAACCGTAACATTGAATATGTCACTTTCCCTGTTGTTGCTTCAAAAGCTGATGAGGACAAACTTATAAAATGGTCAAACGACATCAAGGCAGAATTTGCTACAGTTGCTGATCCTGCTGCATTTGTGAATATCAATTCAGATGTTCCTTTTGATCCCTCTTATTTCAAAAAAGGGGAACTTTCACCCGAAATTGGCAACTTTGCTTTCGCAGGTAAGGTAGGCGACATTTATGGCCCTTATAAAGAAAAAAACAGCTGGAAACTGGTTAAGATACAAAAATTTGAAGAGCTGCCAGATTCTGTTCAGGCACGTCACATCCTGGTCAAAGTAAACTCTCAGGCAGAGCTTGCCAAGGCAACGGCAACGATTGACAGTTTTAAAAATCTGATTCTCGTAAAAGGTCAGAAATTTGAAGATCTTGCGCGTACAAAATCACAGGATAACGGATCGGCCAATGCTGGCGGAGCCTTAGGATGGATTCGTCGCGGGATGATGGTTAAACCATTTGAAGATGCTGCATTTTTCGGAAAGGTTAATGAACTGCAGGTTGTCAAAACGCAATTTGGGATGCACCTTGTCCAGGTAACTGTCCGCGGGAAAACAGCGCCCAATGTTCAGCTGGCTACGATTAACCGGATTATTGAACCAAGCAGTCAGACCTACCAGTCAACCTATACCCAGGCATCCAAATTCGCAAGTTCAAATCAGGATCCCAAAAAATTCAATGATGCTATTGTAGCACAGGGACTAAATAAGCGGATGGCCAACATTCGTGAAAATGACAAAGAAGTTTCCGGACTTGAAAATTCACGTTTACTGATCCGTGCAGCTTATAAAGCAAAAACCGGAACTATTGTTTCAGGATCAGAAGGTACACCGATCTTTGAAATGGGAAATCAGTTTGTAATCGCTGTTCTCGTCAGTGAGCAGGAGAAAGGGATCGCATCGCTGAATACCATTAAAGCGCGTGTTGAACTTGAAGTGAGAAAAGAGAAAAAAGCACAGCAGCTGATTGAGAAAATGTCGGGGAAATCTGATCTTAATCAGCTTGTATCAAGTGTAGGCGCCACACTTAGTGAAGCTAAGGATATCAGTTTCGATACCTATTCTATCCCTGGTGTTGGTTATGAACCTGCCATTGCCGGAGCAGCTACTGCCCTCGAAGGTAACCAGGTGTCAAAACCAGTTATCGGAACCAACGGTGTTTATGTTGTAAAAGTCAACAGTGTGAATAGCGGATCTGACCAGGATATAGCCGGAAACAGACAGAAGATGGCAGCCTCTATTGGCTATCGTGCCAACATGTATGCTTTTGAAGCATTACGTGAAAATGCCAAGATCGTTGACAAACGTGCTAAATTCTATTAAATCAAAAATAGCATAAAAAAAACCGCTGAACAGGCGGTTTTTTTTATGCTATTTTTTTTGCACTAATTGAAATTGCCCAATCTTCTCATTTTCAAATTGCCTCACTGGCAAATTAGCATATTAGCACATTAATCCATTCCCCCATTTTCAAATTGTCAAATTGTCTCATTTTCAAATTAGCACATTAGCACATTAGCACATTTTTTCACGCTCTATCTCGCCTTAACTCTCACCGACGACTCCCGAATAACCAGCTTCGTTTTCAACTCCACTGATCTGGGGCTGACATCAGGATTTTCAATCAATTCAAAAAAGAGTCCCGCAGCCACTCTTCCCATCTCCCGGGTGGGGTGCATCACAGAAGTAAGCATTGGGTGGACAACAGTGGCATGAAACTCATCGGTAAAGCCAACAAGCATAATATCATCAGGCACATGAAGGCCCGATCTTCTGATCTCCTTCATTGCAGCAAAAACCACCGTGTCATTTATTCCAAAGATCGCATCAGGCGGAATCGATAAGGCCAGAAGCCTTTGCGTTGCAGCAGCAGCTGAATCGGGACTCAGGTCACAATTCTCAAGATATTGGGAATAAAATTCAAGGCCACAATCTGACAACCCCTGCAGATAACCTAATCTTCGTTCATCGGAGATATTCAGATGTTCGGGCCCCGAGATGTAGGCTATACGCCGGGCAGAATTTTCGTAAAAATGTCGCGTGATACCCCGGGCAGCCTCCAAACTGTCGGCAACCACGGTAGGAACCTGATCTTTCAAACAAACCCGGTCGAAAAATACAAGGGGAATCTCGGCCTCGGTAATCTGCTCAAAATGTCCGTAATCCGACGTCTGCTGAGATAAGCACACGATAAAGCCCTCAACCCTGGCCTTCATCAGGTTTTCGATATTCTCCTTTTCTTTCAGATAGGATTCGTTCGATGGGGAGACGATGACGAAATATCCCTTCTCTTTCGCCACCTCCTCGATTCCGGAAATTACAGAAGAGAAGAAATGGGTTACCAGGTCCGGAACAATAACCCCAATCATTTTAGTCCGCTGCTTCAATAACCCCATAGCCATTGGATTGGGCGAATAATTGCGCAATCCGGCCAGTGCCTTAATCTTTGCAATCAGCTCTGCACTAATATCGGGATGATCCCTGAGTCCTCTGGAAACTGTGGAGATGGAAACCCCCAGCTCCATGGCAATATCTTTAAGTGAAATCCGCCGTTTGACCATGCATTATCTTAAATTATTAAACAAGCAATCTGATTTTGGTTCGATCATCCGAAAATAGTCTTTTTTGAATCTAGTGTTAAGAATGAAAGTCAATAAGCTCTTGACATTCAAGCTAGCCGCTCCCGAAACTTCGGGACTAAAGGCAAGCCGCAAATCCTTAACCAAATTGAGAGTAAATCCTATTTATGTAGATCGTCATAAAGATCCAAATATTTAATTTTTGTTGTAACTTTACTTTGTGTCATTTATTGAAAGGTCTCATAATTGAACAATCAGAAACCAATTAATTCTAATTTAGAGAAATGATTAAACAAATACCCGTAAAACGTTTCATCTTAACTGCCATCATATGCCTGGCACTTGGTATGGGCTGCACAAAGCAAATCGTTCAGGAGGTAATCAGCGATCCGACAGCTCATAACATGAAGATTATTCCGTCAAATCCAACAAGTCAGGACGAAATAAAGCTCGTGATTTATGATGATTGCAACTACAATACCCTAACCGTCATTACAAAATCAGGACAAAATATTTACATCGTCAAACAGTTCAACAGAATGATGATGAGGCCATG
>CAIVCR010000107.1 GCA_903904515.1 uncultured Bacteroidia bacterium | reverse complement strand
CCGTCAGCCATGATCGAAACCCTGTCGCAATATTCGGCTTCATCCATATAATGGGTGGTCACAAATACAGTAATCCCCTTTTCAACAGCTTCGTAGATCAGGTTCCAAAACTGACGTCGGGTGATTGGATCGACACCACCGGTTGGCTCATCGAGAAAAACAATTTTGGGATTGTGCAGTATTGCGATTGAGAATGCCAGTTTTTGTTTCCAACCCAGGGGCAAATCACCAATCTTTCGGTTTCCATAGGCTGTAAGCTCGAGTCTTTCGAGCATTTCGGCAGTCCTGGCTTTACGTTCTCCAATTTTCATTCCATAGATACCACCATAAAAACGGATATTCTCATTAATGGTAAGGTCTTCATAGAGTGAAAATTTCTGACTCATGTACCCAATATTCTGTTTGATCTTCTCAGTTTGCCTATATATGTCAAATCCGGCGACCATCATTTCGCCGGAAGTTGGGGTGGAAAGACCGCATAATATCCTGATCGCTGTTGTTTTACCTGCACCATTTGCACCGATAAACCCAAAGATCTCCCCTTTATAAACCTCAAAATTGAGATTATCATTAGCAACGAAGTTTCCGAACTTCTTCACCATATTCTTAACGGTAATAACCGGTTCTGTGGTAATCATTGTTTCTGCTTATGGTGGTTCATCAATAGGATAAAAACATCCTCGATTGTTGCTCCTGAAGCCTCGACTGAAATTTCAAGTTCCCCTTTGTCCACTAAAAATTGTTTTATGGATTGAGCAGTTTGCATCCCTTTTGTTGTGACCAGGTGAAGTACCTGGCCGAAACTGTTGACAGAGATTACAGAAGGAAGCATTTCGAGTAATTTGGATGTATCATAAATTTTGCGTGTTCGCACCGCCCATAAATCTTCGGGAAAAGAGTTCATCATCGCCTGAGGCGTTGCCACATCCATCAATCGTCCCTGCTGTATGAGTGCAATTCTGTCGCACAGGGTTGCCTCATCCATATAGGGAGTTGAAACAAGGATGGTTATTCCCATCTTTTTCAGTCGTTTAAGCATCTCCCAAAACTCTTTTCTCGAAACCGCATCTACTCCTGTGGTAGGTTCGTCCAGAATCAGAATCTCCGGCTTATGTATCAGCGCACACGAAAGGGCAAGTTTCTGTTTCATTCCCCCTGAAAGCTTGCCAGCCCTTCGTGTTTTAAACGGTTCTATCTGCTGGTAAATATCCTTTATCAGGTGGTAGTTTTCTTCGATTGTTGTACCAAAGACTGTGGCAAAGAATTTCAGATTTTCCTCGACCGTCAGATCGGGATAAAGCGAAAACCTTCCCGGCATATAGCCCGTTATCAGTCTGACCTTTTTATAATCGGTTACCACATCAAGCCCACTCATTGTGGCAGTACCTTTGTCAGGAAGAAGAAGTGACATAAGTATACGCATCAACGTAGTTTTACCGGCGCCATCAGGCCCGATCAACCCGAATAGCTCACCCTTCTCAACCGAAAGTGAGACCTTCTCCAAGGCAATAACGTCACCGTATTTTTTATGTAAATCTTTGACTGCTATCATTACCAACTTTAGTTAGAATTTTATTTCCCCGGGCATACCCAGTTTTAGTGATCCATCGTTTGGAACACGAACCTTTATGGCATAAACGAGTTTTACCCGTTCCTCGCGTGTCTGGATAATTTTGGGTGTAAACTCTGCTTCTGAAGAAACCCATTCAATGGTTCCGGTAATCTGTTTGATCCCTTCATTACTGTCAATTAAAACCTTGACCTGTTTGCCGATTTTAACCTGTGTGAGTTGCGGACCGCTGGCATAAACACGGAGAATCAAATTGTCTATATTGGCCATTTTATAAAGTGATTTTCCAGGTGTAGCAAGTTCTCCTGTTTCCGAATATTTCTCAAGAATTATTCCCGAGATTGGGGCTTTTACCGTTGAGACAGAAATCTTGTCGTTTAAAACTGCAACCTGAGCTTCAATTGCTTCAGCGCTTTTTTCAATGGCGCCAATCTGTGCAGAATACGCTTTTTTCTGTTTCCCCGCCAGGGCGATCGAACCATCTATGTCATCCATTTGCTTGGGTGTTGCAGCTCCATCAGTAAGCATTTTTTGTACACGAACCTGATCTTTCTGTATATTAACTATTTGCTGATCTGATACTGCAATCTGCGCATAAAGTCCGGCTTTTTGAGCCAGAATAGATTCTTTTTGTGCAATAAGCTGGCTCCGTTGAAGGATCAGATTTGCAGTATCGGTTACTGCCATTACGGCACCCTGGGTCACCTTTTCACCTTCAATAAATGCAGTCATGAGGATTTTTCCGCCATTCTCGGAGGAAATAATCACCTCATCGGTTTCGAAATTTCCAAAGGCGTCAGACTTTGTTTGATTGTTTGAACATGCTCCAAGCAACAATATCAGCGATACATATACGATTGTTTTCATTTTTCGGATGGTTATCATTTTAAAATTAATTTTTTTACTATTTATTCCCCTGGATAGTCTGGTAATTTACTGTGGTTTGTGACAGTTGAACCTTATGGGTTTCGAGGTTGGCTTTGGCCTGAAGTGCGCCGTTTAGATCCCGTATATAGTCTGCGGAGGTGATTACCCCATTTTTCAGGGCTGAAGCTGACCTTCTGGTGATCTGATCTTTAATTTCAACAAGTTGTTGATCCGAATTAATCAGGCTCTTTATTTTTTCAGCATTGTTCTCTTCCTGCTTAAGTGCCATTTTAACAGACCGGTTGAAATTTTCAAGATTAGTGGTGATTATATCTTTTTGAAGTCTTATCGTTGAGCGTTCCCGGCGGTTTTTATGCCAGTCCCAGATATTCCAGGATAATCCGGCTCCAACCATGTAGTAGTCTGCAAAATTATTATCCAGCATATTGAATCCGGGACGGCCATAACCACCCTGGCCAAAAGCATAAATAAAGGGATTTCTAGAATTTTTAAGCAGTTCAGCACTCTTGTCGAGCTTTGATTGTTGCAAGGAGAAGAGCATAATTTCTGGCCGGCTCGGATCGCCATTCAGAATAATGTTCGAAACAGATGGTCTCGAAAAACTTACTCGCTCAGTGAGTGATGATCCTGTAACAATCTCCAGCAGTGCGCATGTAGTGCGAAACGTTGATTTTAATTCAATCTCCTGTTGATCAGCCATTAGCTTTTCGGCCCTGAGCTGATCGAGGTTATTCGGTAACGAAATTCCGTTGTTTACTGCTGAACTTACAGTTCTTACCTGTTCATCAAGCGTTTCCTGTTTTAGTTTGACAATCCTCAAATTTTCCTGGATAATCAATGCATTAAAATACAGGGCATTTACCGACTCTTTGATTTTGTATAACTCCGTTTCATTCTGTTGCCTTGAAACTAATCGGTCAGCCTCTTCCAACTCTTTGCTTTTTCTGGCTACCCCTCCGTCATAGATCCGTTGTTTGATATCGATATAGGCTTTATACTGATCCTTTGATAAAGGATCAGGACCTTTAACCCCAGGAATTTTCAGTGTCAGTTTCGTAACATCCGATTGCCAGGAGGCTCTGGCCGTAAGATCAAACTGAGGCAGGTTCAACATTTCGATATTTTGTTGACGAAGGTCCGAAATCTGATCGATAATCCCAGCCTGCCTGAGTAAGGGGTGATTCCGTCTTGCCATAGACTGGCAACTGTCTAAACTTAGTTCCTGTCCATAGGAGAACTGAACCAACATGGTAAAAAACAAATACACTAAAAATCGTCTCATCCTTCTATAAATTTTAAAATCATCGTTTTAACAATCTCTTTTCGTTCTGTGAGAAACTGGTTATAAGCCTCTGTATCATCATTAAAATAGATCATCTGTAAAAGTGGGCGGCCTACAAATGGGAAGATCAGCATTCCAAGCAAACTGACTACAATATGGCGGGGATCAATTTTTGACAAATTATTTGAATGAACCTCATGCAGAAACATTTCAAGTATCCTTTGAGGTTCGGCTCCTGATTCAAACATCATCGATTTTAGCACTTTTGGATCACGGTTAATCTCGTTAATGATGAATTGCGGCACATAAGGGTTAGCCGAGATCAAATCGATATAATTGTCGATAAATACTATAAGCTTCTCCCGGGTAGTGAGATCGGAATTAAGTGTCCCTCTTACCCTACTGAAAAATTTTGAAAAAATGTCTTTAAAGACTGCTTTAAAAAGATTCTCCTTGCTTCGGAAATAGTAATGCAGAAGCGCTTTATTCATTCCTGCTTCATCCGCAATCTCCTGCATTCTGGCCCCTTCCATCCCTTTTAGAACGAAGATCCGTCTTGCAGCTTCATAAATTTTCTCTTCTGTTGAACTGTCCATTTTTTACTCTTTGGTTTAACCAACTGGTTAATTCATGCAAACTAAACACAAATAATTGATTTAACCAAGATATTTAACTAAAAAGATTAACTATTTGGTTAAATTATTCACAACTAAAAATCACTTAAGAAGAGATTGGAAATAAATAGAAATAACGGGGAACAAGAAATAACTGATGAAGCAGGAAGGATATAGATAGCAAAACCCCCGAAAAACTGTTTGCTTTTCGGGGGTTTTGATTAGAATTGAATTTACAGTTAATATAAAGTCGATTGTTTGTATTCCGGCTTTTTATTAAAAAGATTATAAAGGAATGATTTGGATTCCGGCTTGTTTTCCTGATTATCTGTCTGAATTACAGGAGTTTCTTTAACAATAAGCTCTTTTGAATCGTTTTCACTATTTTTTGTATTTACAGAATCAATCTTTGGACTCCATAATGAGGTGATTTCCAAAAACCGCTCATAAGCCTGTTTATGCTGACTAAGCAGCCATTTATAGATATTCTGATCAGAATAAACTTTTTGAATGCCATGTCCTTGTCCTTTAAGAACTGAGAAGATAGGTTTTGATCCCACCTCCTGCAAGGCTTCAACCATCTCTTCAGAACGGGCGATCTTTACTTTACGATCTACTTCCCCATGAAAAACCCAGGTTGGGATATCTTTTAAAGTTTCAACCATATTTGTTTTACCTCCACCACACAGGGGCATAATTGCTGCAAAATAATCGGGATAGCGTGAAGCTATGTCCCAGGTACCAAATCCGCCAAGGCTCATTCCTGTGAGATAAACACGGGAGGGATCAATATTGTATTTGTCTTTTAATTCTTTGTAAAATGACTCGAACCAGGTGCCAGCAGTCCAATTTTTGTTGGATGGGCATTGTGGTGAAATTACTATAGCATCAACATCCATACCTCTGTCAAGGTAAAATGGAGGACCATACTTTTTTAACCGTTCAAGATTGTTTCCTTTGCACGAACTTCCGTGAAGGTAAATTATTAATGGCCAAGCTTTTGCGTTGCTTTTGTTATATCCTTCCGGTAAATATGCAAGGTAGGGGTATGTCTTTGATTTCTCAGCCATGAGCGGAGAGTTGCCTCCCGGAGTCTTAGCTGAAAGGGTAATTGTGAAACATAAAAAAGTAATCAGGGCTACTATTCTCATATCATGTCCTGTTAGTGAATAAAGTACAAAAGTAACTTTTTTATCGGTTCAAGGGGTAAAAAAGAGGCATTTTAAAATATTTTAACATTAAATTCGAAAAATATATCGATATAATATCTTGATATTCTGTTTCATAACCGCAATTTTTAAAATATGACATTTAAGCCTTTCGACCTGCTATTCTATGCGGTTTGAACTGCAATCCGGGGTAGAAGTTGATCTGTATTCCAGCGAATATCTCTTTTTAACACTTAAATTCAGTAATTCCCTTCTGCTTTCAATTTATCCGGGAAATTAAGACAATAATCCGCTGCTTTTTAAAAGTTCGAACATTTCATCTCTCGTTTCTTTTGCACTTTCGCGTGCTTTTTCTGAAAAATCAGTCCCATTGGAGGCGTAGATAATCGCTCTTGAAGAGTTTACCAGTAATCCGCATTGCTCGTTGAGACCATACCTGGCAACTTCCTGAAGGCTTCCCCCCTGTGCACCTACGCCGGGAACCAATAAGAAGTGCTCAGGAATAATTTTACGAATTCCTTCCAGCTCCTCTGCTTTGGTGGCACCAATCACATACATCATATTTTCTGCTGTTCCCCATTGCTGCGAGATACGGAGCACTTTTTCAAAGAGTTTTTCACCTGTGATGGTATCTGTTCCAAATTGGAAATCAAAGGCCCCTTTATTCGAAGTAAGGGCAAGCAATATAATCCGCTTTCCTTCATAAACGAGAAAAGGTTTCACGGAATCTTCACCCATATATGGTGCAACTGTAACAGCATCAAAGTCCATCTTATCGAAAAAAGCACGGGCGTACATCGACGAGGTATTTCCGATATCACCCCTTTTGGCGTCTGCGATCAGAAAGATGTCCGGATGTTTTTCGCGCAGGTATTGGACCGTTTTTTCGAGACTCCGCCAACCTTCAAGTCCCTCGGATTCATAGAACGCAAGATTCGGTTTATAGGCAACTGTATATTCGGCTGTTGCATCAATGATCTCTTTATTAAAGGCAAAAATAGGATCGGAAGTGTCCAGTAAAAAGGGTGGAATCTTACGAATATCGGTGTCCAGGCCAACGCAAAGGAATGACCCTTTTTTCTTTATGTTTTCAAAAAGCTGCTGATTATTCATGGTATTACTAAATTTATTTTTTCTAATGCCTGTTTCCTATTCCCTAATGCCTTTTGCCTTATGCCTAGTCGCCTACAATTCAGTTTCTTTTAACCTTTCTGTATTCTCTTCTACGCTCAATTTTTCGATAATCTCCTCAATATCGCCATCCATAATGGCAGGAAGGTTATAAACGGTGAAGCCAATACGGTGATCGGTCATCCGCCCTTGCGGGTAATTATAGGTTCGGATTTTAGCCGAACGGTCACCGGTTGATACCATAGTCTTCCTTCGTGAAGCAATGTCATCAAGGTATTTCTGGTGCTCAAGATTGTAAATTCGGGTTCGAAGTTCCCCCATCGCTTTGGAGAGGTTCTTAATTTGAGATTTCTCATCCTGGCACGTTACGACAATGCCTGTAGGAATATGGGTTAATCTGATCGCCGAATAGGTGGTATTAACACTCTGACCGCCAGGACCTGAGGAGCAATATGTGTCTTTCCGGATGTCACTTTCGCGCAGGTCGATATCGAACTCTTCTGCCTCAGGTAATACGGCCACCGTTGAGGCTGAGGTGTGAATACGCCCCTGTGTTTCAGTTTGCGGTACCCGTTGAACCCGGTGTACCCCTGACTCAAATTTAAGGATGCCATAGACATTTTCACCGGATACCTTGGCCACAATCTCTTTAAAACCACCTGAGGTTCCTTCAGTAGAGCTGGTTAATTCAATTTTCCACCCCTTGCGATCACAAAATTTGGAATACATACGGAAAAGGTCACCGGCAAAAATGGCAGCCTCATCTCCACCAGTTCCTCCGCGGATTTCGAGAATTGCATTTTTACTATCCTCAGGATCAGCGGGAACTAAAAGAAAGCGGATCTCATTTTCGTGCTCTTTGATCTGCTTTTCGCTGTTTTCAAGCTCTTCGCGTGCCATCTCGCGTAAATCTTCATCGGTTTCGTTGTCAAGAATTTCGCGTGCATCCGCAAAATTTTTCAACAGGTTTTGATAACGTTTAAATGATTTGACCAGTGAATCAAGCTGTTTATAATCCTGGTTTAACCGGACGTAACGCTTCATATCCTTCATCACATCGGGATCTGAAATCTGCTGACTTACCTCATCGAAGCGAATCTTGATTCCTTCGTATTTTTCTAAAAGTGAATTATTATCTGCCATGAAATGTTTTGATTAATGCTGAATAAAATAATGCTGAATAGTTAATGTAAATGGCTGAAAGCAAAAATTTATTACAGCTAATACTCGAAAGTCCCGAATCCGGAGTGGATGGTTACTTTCTTACCCTGATGCGATTCAACATGCCCGATAATCTGAGCGTCAATATTAAAGGATTTGGCAATTGCAATTATTCCATCGGCAGCTTCCCGGTCGGCATAAATCTCGAACCGATGCCCCATGTTAAATACCTTATACATCTCGTGCCATGAGGTTCCGCTTTGCTCCTGGATCAGTTTAAACAGTGGTGGAATCTCAAAAAGATTATCCTTGATCACATGGACATTATCTATAAAATGAAGCACCTTGGTTTGAGCTCCTCCTGAACAATGAATCATTCCTGAGATAGATCCCCGGAATTGCGCCAATACCTTTTTAATTACAGGGGCATATGTTCTTGTCGGACTCAGCACCAGCTTACCTGTATCAAGATCCGATCCATCGACGGCATCGGTTAATTTGCAATTTCCTGAATAAATAAGCGATTCAGGTACGGCCGGATCATAACTCTCGGGATATTTTGTCGCGAGGTATTTGGCAAATACATCATGCCTTGCAGAGGTGAGCCCATTGCTCCCCATTCCGCCATTGTACCCTTTTTCGTAGGAAGAGGTTCCGAATGATGCTAATCCGATGATGCAATTCCCGGCCTTTATCTGATCGGCAGAGATCACATCACTCCGCTTCATGCGGCAGGTCACCGTTGAGTCGACGATAATCGTCCGGACAAGATCACCGACATCTGCAGTTTCGCCGCCGGTGGCCTGAATATTAATGCCTAAGGCTCTTAATTCAGCACAAAGCTCCTCGGTTCCTGCAATAATCGCTGCGATCACCTCGCCTGGTATATTATTTTTATTTCTTCCGATAGTGGATGAAAGAAGAATATTGTCAACCGCACCAATGCAAAGTAAATCATCAAGATTCATGACAATTGCATCCTGTGCAATCCCCTTCCATACCGATAAATCACCGGTCTCTTTCCAGTAAAGATAGGCCAGGGCCGATTTAGTTCCTGCACCATCGGCGTGCATGATATTGCAATAATCAGGATCTCCGACAAGATAATCGGGCACGACTTTGCAAAAAGCTTTTGGGAAAAGCCCTTTGTCGATGTTTTTAATCGCGTTGTGCACATCCTCTTTCGAAGCTGAAACACCCCTAAGGTCATATCTGTTTTCAGAAACCATATTGATAATCAATAGATTGAAAATTCGCTGAGCTTAATCCGGTTATCCGACTCAGGTGGCGCGAAAATAACTAAATTTTATGAATTTGTCGCTGGATTTTATAACGTTCAATAACTGTCAAATGGATATTGACAATTTTGTAAAGCCTTTATTTTTATTATAATCATCGTCATTTAAGGTAATACTGTTGGTATTAACCTAAATCTGTTTGCCTGTTATAAAATTCAATTCCGACTCTGTTGATATGCTCGACCAGGACAGGTTCATTAATATGATTATAAATAAGAAGATCAAACTTATAGGGCATTGTTATTTCTTCATTAAGCTCGTAACTGACTTGATTTAGGGTGGTAAAGTCAAGATTTGTTCCTTTTAGAGCGATATCAATATCGCTACCTTTCTTATAATTGCCTTTTGAGCGGCTGCCAAATATAACGGCCTGCTCCACTTTAGGGTGCAGACTCAAGATCCGTATAATTATTTCTATATCAGTATCTAAAAGTCCAAATCTATTTTTCACCCAACCTATGTTTAAAGCTGATTAGTAATTCTTTAAGTAAAGGAAAATATTTGTTTTGTATCATTTGTTCCATTTCTGTTGCTTTTTGTTCATCGTAAGTATGAGCAGTCAGGTTTCTGTCAAGCAATAAATCCATCCAATCGTGTCCATTTTCCAGGATGCCTATTTCAAATGCTTTTTTTAAAGCTTCTCTGGGAGATTTTACATCCAAAAATCCTTGTTCTTCCAAATAATCTTTAATCACATTCCAGGCAAGTTCAAAGCTCATTTCGAAGAACTGTATTATTCCCGCTTTTTGTACAATATCCGGATCAGGTATTTGTAAAGCATCTTCCAGATAATGCATTGATTTGGTAAAGTTATGAAATCGTTGTTCCCAGCGTACAATCTGATTTTCCATCTGTTGGTGATTTGATTTCGCAATATTTTTTTTAAAGCCTTATTTATCAAACTTCTCCCTATAGTCGGACGAAAGAACCTTGAATTCGGTCCGCCGGTTGATCTGGTGGCAAATCTCCCGCTCTTTATCATCATCCAGCGATTCAATAAACTTACAGGTAAGTTCTACCCCTTGTTTTAAAAAGGGGTATGTTTTAGCGATTTTTTTTGTCACTTTTTTTGGCGATGTTTCACCATATCCTTTGGCCACAAGCCTACCCGGCTGAATGCCCTTGGCAATCAAATAGGTGACCACTGACTGCGCCCTTTTCTGAGATATTTCCGAATTCAGGGCATCGTCGCCCCGACAATCGGTGTGCGCCATTAGTTCAATAACAGTGGTAGGATTAAGAACCAGTAGTTCTGATAAACTATCCAGGGACGCAACTGATTCAGGGAGCAGATCCCATTTCCCGAATGCATAATAGATATTGTCTATGCTGATTGGTGCATCAGCAGGGGTGAGCTCCAACCGAAATTGAAACTGTTTCCCCTCCTCTAATCCCATGGTGGAAGCCACCATCTTGGCATTCAGAAATCCTTTGCGGTAGGCTGCTACAATGTACTCCACGTTTGGCTTTAGTTTAAATCTGAATTTCCCATTTTCTGCCTTTAGTTTAAGCATTGTACCATCAGTTCCGATGAGCTTAACCGAAGCATCATCGATTCTTACTCCATTCTCCTTGTTGAAAATATCTCCTTCGATTTCGTAAACTTTCGGTGGAAGGACAAACGAATAAATATCATCTTTAACACTTCCTTCACGGTTACTTGAGAATAATCCCCGCTCTTCACCTGAATAAAAGGAGATTGCAAAATCATCTCCCGTTGAATTTATGGGTGATTTCATGTTTTCCACTACCCATTTATTATTATCACCCTTTTGAGCCATAAAAATATCGAGCCCCCCCATTCCAATGTGGGCGTTCGATGAGAAATAGAGGGTTCCGTTTTCACGGATGCAGGGGAACATTTCATCTCCTGAAGTATTGATTTCCGGTCCGGCATTAACAGCTACTCCCCAGGTATCTCCTTTTTTCTTAGTGGTATACCAGATATCTTTCCCTCCAAATCCGCCCCGACGGTCAGAAACAAAATAGAGCGTGGTCCCATCAGCCGAGAGTGAAGGATGTGCTGCCATCAGCGTGTCACTCCCAACCTTTATTTTTAAAGGTTCACCCCAGATTCCCAGAAGTTGTTTGGCAGAAAAAATCTCAGCACTTTTTTGATCCGTTTTCTGATAACGGCATCTGGTAAAGTACATCACATTCCCGGTCGTATTAAAAGAGGCGGCTCCCTCCTCATCAAAGGTGTCAATGATCTTTTGATCATCGACCAGCAAAGGTTTATCCCACCTCTTTTTCTGCAGATTATAGGTGCTCTTAAAAAGATCAGCGTTAAATTCCCCGGTAATTGCACTTTTCTCTTTACCCGTAGCCCCTTTCCTGGATGAGGTGAAATAGATCTCATTATCATGAACTCCGGCATAGGAGGCTGCATAATCATTGCCATTTGAGTTAATCTCCTTGAGGTTTTCAATCTTGTAGCGTGTTGGAGTCTTTAACCACTCCCTTGTTTTTTGCGATGATTCGATTCCGTTCAGTGCCATTTTATCATCCGGGACAGAGTCCAGATAAGCTTTATAATTGCTGATTGCCTCATCATATTTGCCATTGGCTCGCAAAACTTCAGCATAATGGAGCCAGATAATAGTTCCTCCTGAATTGTGAAGCAGGGCGCTTTTAAAATAACTTTCAGCCTGGCGGTATTGACCAATTTTATAAAATGCTTCTGCAATTTTAAACTGAATGTTTGCTTTTTGCTCCCGGTCTTTTGTTTTAGGGTAAACCTTGCGCAAGGCGGCTATACTTTTATAGTATTCTCCTATCTCATAAGAGGTCAGGGCTGTCTTATATTGGTTTGAAACAGTGCATGAGCAGAAGGTTCCAATCAGAAATAACAGTATGTAGTGACGTATTTTTAGAGAACCCATATTCTTAAATCAATTAATCTGATGGTCGATTGGCAATCAAGTTATGGACAAAGATAAACCTATTGACAGATTATTGAAAAGCCAGGCTTTAAAATTCACATCTATTTGACCGAAAGATTGTACCTTTGTAATTTTAAAAGTAATATTTTATGATACAAGCTGAAATTCATACAGTAAAAGGGGTAATGAAGGTTAATTTCTTTGAGAAGGATGCCCCGTTGGCAGTTGCCAACTTTGTGAAACTTTCCAAAGAGGGTTTCTATGATGGATTAACCTTTCACCGGGTGATCCCTAATTTTGTGATTCAAGGGGGGTGTCCCAAGGGAACTGGCGCCGGTGGTCCCGGATACACGATTAAATGTGAACTCAATGGTGATAACCAATATCACGATCGTGGCGTACTTTCGATGGCACATGCGGGAAAAGATACCGGCGGTTCGCAGTTTTTTATCTGCCACAGCCGGACTAATACCAGTCACCTTGATCGTAAACATACCTGCTTCGGTAAAGTTTACGAGGGGCTGGATGTTATTGATGCAATCCAGCAGGGTGATAAAATCGAAAAAATTATCATTTCCGAGTCTTAATGGCCCCCTGCCAGGGAATTTATCTCTGAAAACCGTCTTCAAGTATATTTTGGAGACGGTTTTTTTATAATAAAAACTTTTTTGTCCTGAAATCCCGGAAGTCTGGAATTCCAGTCTTTCTGCTTTCAATTGGATTAAAATATAATTATTAATTTCTTCTGTTTTGAAGATAATATCAATAATTTTTGCTAAATTAGAGCAAATAAATAACACCATGGAACGCCTCGTTTTTCGGTGCAAAAATGATCAAACAGATCCCAAAACATCAGCTTTTTCGCGCTTTTTGTTTTGCTTTCACAACTCTTTTTCTGTAATCCCGGACCGGATTTTCCCGGATAAACCAATTAACATAAATCTTTACCCAAGTGTATTAGATAATCTACTATTATATTCCCGGATATTTTCCGATTAAACCAAAGTTTTAATAATCTTATAAAATTAAGGAAATGGAAAACAGAATTGATGTTGTCATGAAACCTGAAACTAAAGAGAAAATTTTTCAGGCCATTAAGAGTGTCAGGGAGGAAATGCCCTACCTGATCAAATTGTCGGAAGATGAGCACAAATCATTACAAAAGATGGAGGACGGAAGAAAACCTTTCGTTCATAAATGTTTTGAAATTGCTGCTAAAAATGAGGTACTTGACCCCGGTTCTGACATTCTGAAGAGTGCTCCCAATGATTTGGAACTCTATTTGTTTCTCTCAAGCGTTGAAAACCAGCTCCATCAATTACTGGAATTGGTAAGTGATACCAAACAGCTGGCAGGGGCGGAGGCTTACGATATCGCCAGGTTTATCTATATGAAAGCTAAGATGAACGTAAAATTAGGTATTCCAGGTTCGCAGGCTATAGTCGATGAGCTGAATAAGCTCTACAGACCATGCGATACCTTAACACACATGATCAAAGTTCATTAATTCAAAATTAGTTTCGAATTCATAATCCATGGGTTTTCTGTTCAGTTGATTATTCATTGAACTTAACAAGACCGGTGATTTGTTCATAAAAAGAATAAGTCACCGGCTTACATTTTAAAGTCGCTGAGAAATAGGATATTTTTGCCCTGAAAGGCGGATTTATAGTGAAAATGGGCCATAATATCATGATGAAAGTTTCTTTATATTATCTTGCAGCAATAGCAAAAGCTTTTAAAGAATTAACGGTAATTAATATATCTTAAGATGGATAGAAGAACCTTTCTAAAAAATACCGGAATTTCAGTTGCAGGAACATCCCTGGTCCCCTTGAACCTGGGGTGCATCCGGAGAAACCCGAACGATTTGATAACCATTGGGATGATCGGGGTCGGATCTCAGGGTGTTGAGCGGAATTTAAGGCATTATCTTAAATATCCTGAGCTTTGCCATGTCGTGGCTGTCTGCGATGTGAGTCTGACCAGGGCTACAAGTGCCAAAAATCTGGTTAATAATACCTATAAATCAAAAGACTGTATTGTCTACCAGGATTTTCGGGAGTTATTGGATAATAAGTCAATTGATGCCGTACAGATTTCAACTCCCGATCATTGGCATGTTCCAATTTCCATTATGGCTGCTTTAAAGGGAAAACATATCTGTTGTGAAAAACCAACTTTAACAATTGCTGAGGGACGATTGCTTAGTGATGTGATAAAAAAAACAGGCGTTGCCTACCAGGTTTCAATCGAGGATCGGTTTTTAGGTGCTTATCACCACATGGCTGAAGTTGCCTTAAATGGCCGTTTGGGTGCAATAAAACATATTGAGATTTCACTACCTGTACCTCAATTGCCTACTAACGATCTTGAAATAACCAAACCCCCCAAGGATCTAGATTATGATTTATGGCTCGGTCCCGCTGCTGAGATCCCCTTTATCTACTCCCGCACGTTTTATCATTTCAGGTGGCACGATGCCTTTAGCGGAGGATTATTGACCGATTGGGGAGCTCACTATTGCGATACAGCTCAGTTGGCTACCGGAAACGAATTGTCTGGTCCTTCAGAAGTTACCCCCGTTGGTGAAACCCGCTTTTACCAGGATGGTATTTTTAATACAGCCTATCAGTTTGATCTGCACTATAAATATCCCAACAATATGACCATGAGGGTCAAAAGCGGAGATGCCTCTATTCGCCTTGAGGGAGAAGAAGGGTGGGTCGAATCGAATGGATGGAATAGTCAATTAACATCAAGCAACGATAAAATTCTTGATTTAACCCGGAAAAATGTTACCCTACCTGCTGCCAGTGATGAATTTATTAATTTTCTAAAGTGTATTAGAGAAAATAAAAAACCGGTTTGCTCTGTTGAATCGGGGCATCGCACCAGTTCATTACTCCACTGTGGAAATGCAGCTTTAAAACTCAATCGTAAAATTTTCTGGGATTGCCAGAGCGAACACGTAATAAATGATCCGGAAGCGGATAAGCTAAGGAAACGAGCGATGAGAGCAATGTGGAGCTATTCCAAAATTTGTCCCGATTTTACTTATTAATTTAGTTTCAAATTTCAGCATAACTTCCAAAATACGATTCTCAACATGACTAAAAAAGAGCTTTTTGAACATATGCGCACAGGCACCGGTGCTGGTAAAAGAACGATGTTTGCTCCAATTCTGATGCATTTTATCGCCAGGTATGCCGAAGGAAATTATGCCCGGTTTGCTTCTGATTACCGCTTTTTGGTCGAGGCAAACCTTCGTGCGCTGGACAATTTTGATATTGATATGGTGGGATTGATATCTGATCCCTACAGGGAAACAAGTGCCTTTGGTGCGAAAATCGAATTCATTTCAGAAGGAGTACCTCGTTGCCTTAATCATGTGATTAATAATGAAGCTGATGTCAGAAATTTGGGAAGGCCTGATGTGTATAACTGTGAACGTACTCTTGACCGGATTCTTGCAGCGGAATCGCTTTCAGAACGAATAAAAGGTGAGGTACCCCTATTCGGATGGATCGAGGGACCGATGGCAGAGGCATGTGATCTGGCCGGAATTGAGCAGTTTATGATAATGGCGATGACAGATCCCGACTCTGCAAATATTCTTTTGGATAAGTGTGTCATTATGGCTAAGGATTTTGCCAAAGCTCAGATCGATGCCGGATGCGACATAATTGGTATGGGAGATGCCATTTGTTCCCAAATAGATCCTCTGACTTATGAGATATTTGTCAAAGAGCGCCATCGTGAAATTTTTAATTTTATTCATGCTAAAGGTGCCCTGGTAAAATTGCATATTTGTGGGGATATAACTCATCTTTTACCGCTTATGACCGATCTGTCTATCGATATATTGGATATAGACTGGCAGATTGATCCGCAACATGCCTTTGAAGTGATGGGGCCTGATGTTATTCGCTGTGGAAATATTGATCCGAGATTTGTGTTAGATAAAAGCGAGGAGGAGATATTCTCTGCCTGTAAATTATTGTGCAACAATGAGAAAGGACGGAAGTTTATGTTGTCTGCCGGTTGCGAAATCATCGTGAATACGCCAGTAAAGAACCTGATGGCGATGCGAAAAGGGTCGCTTTAATTTAAATTACCTATTCAAAAACTAATATTTGTATCGCTATGAAAAAAATTACGGACCGTCTTGCACAGGGTGAAATTTTGGTTTCGGATGGCGCATGGGGAACTTTTCTTCATGCTAAGGGATTAAAGCCAGGAGAATGCCCCGAATTATGGAATATCGAACATGCTGAGGATGTATATGATATAGCTAAAAGTTATGCCGATGCCGGCGCTGACATGGTCGAAACCAACAGTTTTGGTGGAAGTAGTTTTAAATTAGCTCATTATGGACTTGATGCCCGCGCTTCTGAGTTAAATGAAGCAGCGGCCGCTATTTCACGAAAAGCTGCTGGAGACAAATTTGTCCTGGGTTCCGTAGGTCCAACCGGAAAGATTCTGATGATGGGAGAGGTAACTCCTGAGGAGATTTACGAATCATTTAAAGAGCAGGTTATTGCGCTGGAAAAGGGGGGAGTGGATGCGATAATTATTGAGACAATGACCGACCTGGATGAAGCCCGGTTAGCAGTTAGGGCAGCCAAAGAAAATACATCACGGGAGGTGATTTGCACGATGACTTTTCAAATAACTCCGGATGGGGAATATCGCTCCATGATGGGTGTTTCACCAACAGAAATGATGCTTGAACTGATTCCTGAAGGGGTCGATATAATAGGTGCAAATTGTGGAAACGGCATTGAGGGGATGATTCAGATTGTCCATGAAATCAGGGCTTGCAATGGTACGATCCCGGTTTTAATTCATGCCAATGCAGGTGCACCAGTTTATAAGAATGGCGTGACACTGTTTCCGGAAACACCCGAACAGACTGCCGGATTTGTCCGCGCAATCCTTGATGCCGGGGTAAATATCATTGGAGGATGTTGCGGAACAACACCAGAGCATATTCGTCAAATCGCAGAGGTTGCACATAAACACTAACCAAATTTTGAAGAAATTCAACCCTTATTGCGTCTTTCAAAAAAGTCAGTTTGTATAACTCAGGATGACAATATAATGGCATATACTTCCCAGTATTACAAAAACGTGGAAAATAACATGTGTATATTTCACCGATTTCCACTGATAGAGTAGAGCACCAAAAGTGTAAAATAAACCACCAAGCAAAAGCCAGAGCAATCCTGGTAATACCATGCTGTTAATTAATGGTTTAATAGCAATAATAATAACCCATCCCATCAATACGTAGGTGGCGGTTGAGATTTTGGGAAAGCGTCCGGTAAAGTAAAGTTTAAGTACTATACCGACTACGGCAATAAACCAAACTACCGAAAGGATCGCAACTCCCCAAGCCCCTTTGATTGATAGCAGGGTAATTGGGGTATAGGTTCCGGCGATTAACAGATATATCGCCGAATGGTCAAAAATATTCAGTTGTTTTTTTCGTTCCGGATCCTTTGAACCATGGTAGAGTGCTGAAGCAAGATAGAGGGTTATCAAACCAATGCAATAGATCAGGTAGCTTATAAACCGGACATGAATTCCTTCACGAAGGCCAAATGGTAACAAATATAAAGAGGCAATCAAAGCTAATACAAAACCGATTGCATGCGTAATTACATTTAACTGCTCTTCTTCTTTTGTTTGACCTTTCTCTGATTTCATCTCCAAATAAATTATTTTTTAAAGTTTTATTGATTCCCGCAGTGCGGGATGGTGATATTTTCATTCCGTTATGAGAACAGATGATAAAAATAGGTTATTTTCTGATTATTTCGTCCTTCTTGATAGTAATAGGAGGTCAGATGCCAATTTTTTTCATTTACATAATTATAATCTGAATTTTTTTAAAGTCAGAATTCTCCTCTTTTTGTAAAAAAAAATGAACAATAAATAAATTAGATTTCGGCAGATTTTTAATTGAAAATTACCTGAATTATTCTTCTGTCAACATGTCTTTTAAACACTATTTATTAACATTTTTGATAGTTATTTAATAAAATATTTATCAAACACCTGATATATAAATAATTAATATTGCAAAATTAGATTTTTTTATTGTTCATAAAAATCTGATCTCCTATGCAATATTCAAAATCCAATTGCCTGGTTTATCTTAGCTTTAGAATGATTTATACGTATTTTGAATTGTATTTTCCTGATAGGTTTAAAAGTTATTTTTAAAACCATTTGACATTGTGTGTTAATTGTTAAAATTAGTGAAAAATTAACATAGGAAAATATCTAAATCAGTAGAATATTACCTATATTTGCAACATAACATATAATTTAAATCACAATTTTTACTAAATATTATTGCCAGGTAAAAAATTAAAACAACAGATTATGAAAAAATTCATTTTAATTTTTGCAGTAATGTTCTCATTCTGCACATTTATAAATGCTCAAGACAAAGCAAAGCCGGAAAAGGCTAAAACGGAACAGACCAAAGATCAACCGTCTGAACCTTATAATAAATGGGAAATTGGGGTTAATGGCGGCGTTGGCAATTTCTCAGGAGAGTACAATATGCACAACTGGTCACCCTATAATGATTGGGATAGCAGCGGACAATTTGGGTTTGGCGCATTTGTGAAAAAGAACTTTTCACATGTTTTTGCATTGGAATTTGGTTGGAATCATAATTCGCTTATTGGCAATTTATATCATGGTTTTGATCCTCCTTATTCGCAACAAAATTTTAGGACAATTACCAATGAATTTGATGTAAATACTGTCTGGAATGTCAATAATTTGCTTTCGAAGAATAAATTTGACCGTAAGCTATACTTATTTGCAAAATTGGGAGTTGGGGCAACACATGTTAACAACACTTCAGCCATTAGTTACAACGACAGTAAATTAGAGATTCCCACTATTCCTCTTGGCGCAGGGGTAGCTTTCAAAATCTCTGATAAAGTGAGGTTAAATCTGGGTACCCAATGGAGTTGGATTCATGGAGACCGGCTGGATGGACATACTACTGCTCCAACAGCTAGTAATTCAAGCCCTTCTGTAAATGGAACTAAATTGTACACCTATCTTGGTATCTCCTTCACGTTGGGTAAGAAGAAACAACCAGCACCTGTTGTTGAACCTCCAAAACCTCAGCCAAAACCAGAGCCAAAACCAGAGCCAAAACCTGAACCAAAACCAGTAGTTAAGGTTAAACCTGCAGTTATTGGTAATGCATACAAAGTTTACTTTGCATTTGACAAATGGAATATAGATAGTAAAGCAGCTGCTGATCTTGATCGCTTGGCTAAGGATATGAATGAAAACCCATCTGTGAATGTTGATCTTAAGTCACATACCGATTCAAGAGGTCCTTCCAGTTACAACATGAAACTTTCTGAAAAACGTGGCAAGTCAGTAATTGATTATCTGAACAGTAAAGGGATTTCTAATTCCCGTATCAATGCCCAGGCATTTGGTGAAACTCAGTTGGTTAATAAATGTAAGGATGGCGTTAAGTGTACTCAGGCTGAACATGCACTGAATCGCAGAACTGAAACTATCGTTATCGAGTAACGGAATTAATTTATACTTACCTTTTTCTTAGGTAAGGAATTCGAGATGAAAATAGAGATTGTCAATGGCAATCTCTATTTTTTTTCATCAGGTTTTCCTTCCTTTGGTTTCAATCTGGAAATTTTAAAACAAATGAAAAGGATAGGCCTTCTTTCCGATACTCATGGCTTTATGGATGATCGCATTCTCTCTTATCTTGGCCAATGTGACGAGATTTGGCATGCCGGTGACATCGGGAATTTAGATACTGCACAAAAACTTTCCACCTTAAAACCGTTGAGAGCTGTCTCAGGGAATATTGATGGTACAGATTTACGTTCACAATATCCACTTAAACTTAGATTTACCTGTGAAGAGGTTGATGTGCTGATTATTCATATAGGCGGATATCCGGCACATTACAGCAGGGAAGCGGCTACAGCGATTAATTCTGCTGCTCCAAAATTATTTATTTCGGGACACTCGCATATTCTTAAGGTAATCTATGACCAAAAATATCAGCTGCTTCATATTAACCCCGGTGCGGCTGGGATTCAGGGGTTTCACCAGATCCGGACTTTAATCCGATTTACAATTGATAAGGCAATCATTAAGGATCTGGAGGTTATTGAGCTTGGCCAAAAGGGGATTATTTCGATGTAAATGCAGCTGCAACCCATGTAGCATTTTCTGTAACCCTTATAAATTGCAACCCCAGTTCAGTTGCTTTTTCTTTAATAGATTCCAGATCATTCCGGTAAAAACCGCTCATGATTAATTCACCACCTTTATTCAAAACGTTAGCATATGAAGCCATATCTTTTAATAGAATGTTGCGCTGGATATTGGCATAAATAAAATCAAATTTTTGGTCCGGTATTACCTCTGCTCCTCCCAATATAATATCTGCATTTGAAACTGAATTGGATTTAGTATTTTCAACAGAACTATTAAAGGCCCAACTATCAATATCTATTGCAGTAACTCTTTCAGCACCCATTTTGGATGCAAGAATGGTCAATATTCCCGTTCCGCAACCCATGTCAAGTATTTTCTTTCCAATCAGATTCTCATTGAGGATTTCAGTAATCATCAGACTTGTTGTTTCATGATTACCGGTTCCAAAGGCCATCCCCGGATCAATAATGATCTCAAATTCAGCTGCCGGATAATCCACGTGAAAGGGGGCCCTGATCAGACACCGATCTGCAACCAATAATGGTTGAAAATAGTTTTTCTCCCACACTTCATTCCAGTTTTGATCTGGTATCGCCTCAAAAGAAAAGGTGACTTGAAAACACGGATAATTGGCTGGGAAAAGATTTTCAAGGCTCTTTTCCGAGAAATCAGGAGTAATAATATAGGCCTCAACCAATTCATCGGTTTCTGTAAAGCTCTCATAACCAATTTCTCCCAGTTCCGCAACCAGAATTTCCCGGTTCTCTGCTGAATCGGGATCAATTTTGCAGCTTGTCTTCGTGTATTCCATTTTATTTTAATTAATAAGATATTCTAAAAGCCAGATTTATTCCGATATTGCTAAATTTTCCATCATCAAAGCCTGCATGAATCCCAATATTGGCAGATAGCAGCACTTCCAGAAGGGTATATCCGACTTCAACATAATTTGGGGTCACTGGTGAAGAGTAATAACTGCACCACACCATCTCTCGCCACAGGGTATTGCTTAAACCAGGCAAATACTTCAGCGCGATATAAGGAGCCCTTACTGAGATATGTGCCTCAATATATTTATCAGAGCTGCTCAGCGAATAATACCCGGGCACAAAGAATGCGTGGCGATACTCTCTGAGAAGAATCGGACTTGATTGTGTCTGGGAATGTGCAAAATCGGAAAAATGGATCGTGTTATTATTGGGAAACCATCCGCCATGCAGATCCGCTGCAATACTTGATGTGGGACTCCATTCTTTACCGTATTGAAGTCCGGCACTTAAATAATCGAAATCTGCGACACTTGAGAAAAGTTCCTTGATCCCTTTTTTATATTCAAAATAAAATGTTGGATAATCGGAATATGACATCACTTTGACGCCCCGGTTTATTCTGTAATAATAATGCGGGGTATATTCTATTCTTAAGCCAGCCACTGTATTAATCTGATCTGATAATGACCTCTCAGTGATTTCCTTATTTGCAGGCAAATTGGGTTTATAACTATCCTCTTTTTTGAAGAAAGAGAAGTTCGTTGAATTTTGCAATTGTCGGTTATCAGTCCACTTTGCTAAAACACTCATTATAATTCCATTCCCAATGTCTATCTGATTGGAGACATTGATAAACCTACTCTCGTAATACCTTCCAAAATTCTCCTTGTAAAATAGCGATGCGACAGAATTGATAAATGGATGTATTGCCTGAGTGCTGGGATTGAAATCCAGAGTATTTCTTCCACCTGAAAGCTCAAAAGTGCCTCTTTCAAGAGGAGCGTAGCTGTATTTTAAAGTTCCCGTTGACTGAATAACTTTCCTGTCAAAAGAATATGCAATATAGGGAGTTAGGGTCAGTAAATTACCGGGTTTGAAATTTTTCGTGAAATCAATACTTTGCGCAATTTTCCACCCATCCACAGTATTGAAACTGATCCGTTTTGTCGAAATTAATCCGTCATATTTTAAACTCCATGTAGAATCACTCATGGGACGCCTTATTCCAAAGAATAGCGGATTTAAGAATCCATAATTGCGTTTATGACTTACAACTCCGGTTGTGTCAGGGGCAAATTTCTTTTGAATGGCAACGATCGAATCACGTTGTCTGAAGCTGTTTTTTTCATCTGCAGAAAGGGGGATAGGGCGCATTTGCATCCAATAGTCTGGGGCACGATTATTCGCCTCTTTCTCAATGGTAACTTTTATCTTGTCCTTAATTTCCAGCGATTTCATGGAATCCGGCTTGCGGGCAAAATCCTGTTGGGCCATCAAACGGGATAATTTAGTCATATCTCTGTTTGTGAGTTTTTCCTTCTCCAGCAGATGGCCGATCTTGGATTCTTTTTTTGTTGCGGAATTAACCTTTGAAACTTTTATCGATTGAGAGCCCTTCGTTGATGATTTGGTGGCGATTTCAGATTTTTCGGGTTGAATTCCAATCATGGCAAGCACTTGTTCATTCGGTTTTAATTTGTCATACTTTATTGACACAATGAATCTTGCGCTTCCTTTAACTCCCATCATCCCGCCATTAAAGGTATAGTCGTGCCCAATTGGCAACCAAACACCAGGAAGCACTTCATCATAAACCATGCGAAAATTCACGGCTCCAAATGGTATATCAAAACGGAGATCAGCCCTGTTTAGGCACCATAAATCCTCGATGATATAGATATAGCCTTCAAGGAGCTGCTTACTTTTTCTTTTCGGGATAACTTTAATTTTATCGACCGTATATTTACCTTCCTGCTGGAAACCTTCATACCTGAAGTTGTAATAGGTAAAGGCATTCTTCCCAATGGGTGAAAAAAGGATATTGATATTGTCCTGATAAAGGCTTGCTCCCAGATAATCGTCAACTGAAAACTCTACAACTTTGGGGAAGCTGGAATTAACAGAGACGATTTTCTGTTCATATTTATCAGGTGCGATGAACCTGATACTACTGACCGTTTCGTTAACAAGTATATCACCCGATTTTATATCGATATCTTTTTTTTTGAGTTGATTGCGGATCAATCCAGGAATATTCTCAAATTTTACGGTTCCCCTGATATAAACATCAGCGAAAAAAGAGTTGACCTGATTGAGATGGACATAGGATAATCCAATAACTTTTCGCATTATGGCATAGGCCGGATCCTCACCGGAGGAATGAATATCAATCTGATTAATCTGAATGATTTGCTCCTCAAGGACCACCTCAATCTCTGTCACCTTTTTGGTTAAAGTAATGGTTTCAAGTTTTGGCAGATAGCCTAAACTTCTGAAATTTGCAGTATAACTGCCAGGAGGAAGATCAAGTTCAAACTTCCCTTCGTCATTTGTTGTAGTTCCTAAAGAGACCTCTTTGATAAAAACAGTGGCATAGGGGATTGGGGTTCCATCCTTCCCCTTTATGAAACCTTTAAGGTTATGCGCAAATGAGGACAAGCCGGAAAATAATAGTACGGTGAGTATTATTGCTAATCTAAAGCGCAAGGTCATGACTATTATTCTTAAAGATTATAAATTATATTTAAAGTTAACAAACAACAGGCAACATTTGATTAACCGGCTAATAAAAAAGAGTGGACAGGGTTTCCTATCCACTCTTTAAATATAGTATAATCCTTTATTTGGTAGGGATCAGAAATTAATAGGCATTGATAATCGAGAGGAAATCTGCAGCTTTCAGAGAGGCACCTCCGATAAGTCCACCGTCGATGTCGGGCTGACTGAACAACTCGTTTGCATTTGCAGGACTGCAAGAGCCGCCGTAAAGAATTGAAATCTCTTCTGCAATCTCTTTTGAATACTTCGATGCAATCAGTCCCCGGATATAGGCAAGCATATCCTGCGCCTGTTGTGTTGATGCTGTTACCCCAGTTCCGATGGCCCAGATTGGTTCGTAAGCAATAACTAATTTAAGAAGTTGTTCGGCAGGTAACAGGAAGATTGTCTCGTCAAGTTGTTGTTTTACAAATTGATTTTGTGTTCCAGCTTCACGAATAGCCAAAGCCTCACCACAGCAATAGATTGGAGTTAATTCTTGTTCAAGGGTCAACGCCAGTTTTTTATTCAGCGTTTCACTTGTTTCATTATAATACTCGCGTCTTTCAGAATGGCCAATGATCACATAGGTGGCGCCAGTGGATTTAACCATTGAAGCTGAAACTTCTCCGGTGTAGGCACCTTTTGCAACTGCAGCACAATTTTGTGATGCAACATCTACGCGCGAACCATCAACTGCATCCACCACGCTGGTCAGATGAGTAAACGGTGTGCCCAGAACGACAACTACATCTTTTGCACCCTGAGTCAATACAAGTTCATTTACACTTTTTGCCAGTTCAACACCCTCTTTAACGGTTGTGTTACATTTCCAGTTTCCGGCTACAATTTTCTTTCTCATTACCCTGATAATTTAAAAAATTATGAATTAAAAGCTTAATCGGTACATTTGAACTGCAAAGATAAAACTTAATGGCAAAGTCCGAAACAGTGCTCTCTGTCAAATCAATGATTTAACTTTTTGTTCATTTGTGATTCCCTTTTTGAGCATTGATATAAGACTCTGCTTTCTCCGGGGATGGGAAATCTGCATGCGCCCATTTCCCGAGAATAGTCCCCTTCTCTAAAAGAATAAGACCCGGATTTGAACGGATTATTGTTTTTAAAGTCGTCTGATCCGTAAACAGCAGATCATACGCAGGATGCTGCTCCTGCTGATATTTTTTTAAAGCATCCCCGGAAGTCGAAGTAAGCCCTATGAACCGGTAACCTTTTTGCATTGCCCAAGTCGCCAATTCGTTAAGTTGCTTTTGCCTGGTAAAGGACGATTTTTCAAGATCATAGGTAATCACAAAAAAAGTATAGATCGGGTCTTGCAGATAAGTGTCTGTAACATTTTGTTGATCAGCAGTTTGTATCGAAAAGTCATGAATAGGAGGTCGATAACCTTTTTTTAGCAGCAATGGACGATCCATCGACTCGAATTTCCAGTGGAGCGAATCCTGCCATGGGAAATCGTGATCATTAAATTTTTTTACTTCATTCGTTAGCTTATTACGGTATAAGTAGCTGTTCTGATAAACATCTGTTGGCGCCCCTTCGGGAATTGTCATCCCTTCCGTAATATTAGCGCCAACTTTATAGGGTCTAAAATCCAAAACAGGCTCGTGACTCCATGACCAATAGACAATTAAAATATAGGCTGAAAGCAATACCGAGAAACTAATCTTCCGGAACTTAAAGGAGGTTAGGAACTTCAGGTTGTTTCTGCTTACCAATACCAGAATTACGAGAATGACAAGTACAATATTTTTGTAAAAGGTTTGCCAATTAGTAATCACAAGGGCATCACCAAAACAGCCGCAATCGGTAACCGGATTCTTCAATGCGATATAGAGCGTAAGCGGAGTGAAGATCAGCATGAAAGCAAAGGCCAATTTTGTTGAAAGTCTGACCAAAATACCAGTTAAAAGTCCAATTCCAATAGCAAACTCTGCAAACGGAAGCAGGAAAGCACCCGGAGTAACTAAAAATCCGAGTACTGTAAGATGCAGCGCTTCAATATAATCTTCCAATTTATATTCCAGCCCGATCGGGTCGATCCCTTTGACCAATCCGGTAAAGACAAATAAAATACCTACAATCCACCTGGCCAGTCCGATTCCTTTTTCCTTCATCTTATTCAAATTCCAGCTTTATAAGTCCGAAAATAGCATAATTAATCATATCAAGATAGTTGGCATCAATACCCTCGGAGCTTAGTGTAACTCCTTGATTATCTTCGATTTGTTTTGTTCGCTTTAATTTCATTAAAATGAGGTCTGTATAAGAGCTGATCCTCATTTGACGCCAGGCTTCGCCATAATCGTGATTTTTTTCTGTCATCAGATGTTTTGCCTTCAACAGGTTCTCCATATATTTTTGCTCTGTGATATCGGCAGGAAGCTCGTCGTCGGAGGGGCCAAGTTCGAGCTGGATCAATGCCATGGAGCAATAATTGATGATCCCGATAAATTCATCGCGTGCATCTTCTGCAATTTTGGCAACCCCTTTCTCTTCAATACTGCGGATTCTCTGAGCTTTGATGTATATCTGGTCAGTCATCGATTTAGGTCTGAGAATGCGCCATGCGGTTCCATAGTCTTTCATTTTCTTCACAAAAACTTCACGGCAAATTGCGATGACGTGATCAAACTGTTCATTTGTTTTATTCATAATTCATATTTGAACCATAAAAGTATTAAAAATTAGGGAATGGGTGTGACATTTATTCTTATTTTTGTATCTGATCCTGCTTAAAATGGTTAAGAATTACGATCTTATAAGCTTGATTATTAAAATTGTGTGTCATTTTTAGATCCGTAAAGGACCATACTGATAAAATCGAAAATGTTATTCACCCAAAACGATAAAAGCTTTTACAGGAGTAAAAGCACCATTAATCTTAACGGGCAGCTTATAGATTTAAGTTCTCCGGTTGTGATGGGAATCTTAAATGCCACTCCTGATTCTTTTTATGATGGCGGGGCCTATACTACGGATGCAGCGATCTTAAAACGAGCTGAACAAATCATTGATGAGGGGGGGCAATTTATCGATATTGGGGCAATGTCGACCCGACCAGGGGCGGTGGAGATATCTTTGGAGGAAGAGCTTGAACGATTAGTGCCTGTTGTATCGAGAATAAGAAAGGAGTTTCCTGATGCCTCTTTGTCTGTTGATACCTATCGCTCAGAAATTGTCCGGGTTGTATATAATGAAATTGGAGATTTTGTGGTCAATGATATTTCAGGTGGAACTTTTGATCTCGGGATGTTTGAAACAATTGCAGGTTTAAAATTACCCTATATTTTAATGCATACACCTGGAAAGAGTGCCACTATGCAAAATAATCCTGTTTATGAAGATGTGGTAAAAGAGGTTATTCTTTTTTTATCTGTGCAGGTGCAAAAGTTAAAGCAGTTGGGGGTTTGTGACATTCTGATTGATCCTGGATTTGGGTTCGGGAAAAGTGCCGCGCATAATTTTGAATTATTGAATCGCCTGGATGCATTGCGTATTTTTGAACTGCCTGTACTTGCAGGTCTTTCACGCAAGGCAATGATTTGGAAAGAGTTGAATCAAACACCCTCTGAGAGCCTGAATGGAACAACTGTTCTGAATACATTGGCTTTAATGGGTGGATGTGATATACTCAGGGTACACGATGTGAAAGAGGCTTTAGAGACGATAAAATTGGTTGGTAAAATAAAAAACAGGACTAAATGATCGATTTATTTATCCATGTCAGGTTTCTTGATGTAATTGACATTTTTCTTGTTGCAATTATATTCTATGAGATTTATAATTTGGTTAAGGGGACAGTAGCATTCAACATCTTCATGGGAATATTTATCATTTTTATTGTCTGGTTGATTGTGAAGTCTTTAAAAATGGAGTTATTAGGATCTATCCTGGGGCAGCTCTTCGGGGTTGGCGTTATCGCAATTATTATCGTATTTCAGCAGGAGGTACGCAGGTTCTTGTTGATGCTTGGAAGCAGATACCGCGCAAACCGCCGTTTTTCACTGGAGAATTTGTTTTCAAGCCAGTTTAAATTTGCTTCTGAATCAAGTCTTCATGCAATTGTGGATGCCTGCACCCAGATGTCAGAAAATCGCACCGGCGCGCTAATTGTTCTGGCGCGTGAGAGTGAACTACAGGAGTATGTCGAAACAGGGGAGATTATTGATGCTGCGATCACCTCGGAGCTTATAAAAAGTATTTTTTTTAAAAATTCACCACTTCATGATGGAGCTGTGATCATCACTTTAAACCGGATTAAAGCAGCCCGATGTATTTTACCCCTTTCACAGCAGCTTGAAATTAATCCGATGCTGGGTCTTAGACATCGGGCTGCTATTGGTCTTTCAGAACAGACCGATGCCTACATTATTGTTGTCAGTGAGGAGACTGGTCATATTTCTACCTCCTATACTGGTAAACTGAGTGAAAATGTGCCGATGGATGAGCTCTTTAAAATCCTCGAAACGGGATATAAGTAATTTTAAATTCTGGTGAGACAGTTGCATTAGGTGTCAAAGAAAAAGGTTAAAACGGCAATGCCATTTTAACCTTTTTAATTATCTGGTTAACTGAATTTCAATCATTAACCATTATCCATTAACCATTATTTGTAGGCCTGTGTGTGAACGTTTTTCATTGATCTTCCGGATGGATCGGCATTGTTACGGAACGATGCATCCCAGGCAAGTGCTTCAGGTGTACTGCACGCAATGGATGGTACAGATGGTACGCAACTTGCAGCTGCATCCGATGGAAAGTGTTCGGTGAAGATTGAACGGTAGAAATACTCCTCTTTTGACATAGGTGTATTAATAGGAAACCGGTACTTGGCATTGGCCATTTGTTCATCTGTAATTTTTTCAGCAGTAAGTGCTTTGAGTGAATCGATCCAGTTGTAACCAACTCCATCGGAGAACTGCTCCTTTTGACGCCAAACTACGCTTTCCGGAAGGAAATCCTCAAAAGCTTTTCGGAGAATCCATTTTTCCATTTTTCCGTCAATAGCCATTTTATCGGTAGGATTAAGTCTCATAGCAATATCCATAAACTCTTTGTCGAGGAATGGAACGCGACCTTCGACGCCCCAGGCTGCAAGCGATTTATTGGCCCTTAAACAGTCGTATAGATGTAATTTACTGAGTTTGCGAACAGTCTCTTCGTGGAATGCCTGCGCATTTGGAGCTTTATGGAAATAGAGATAACCTCCGAAAAGTTCATCAGCCCCTTCGCCTGACAATACCATTTTAACCCCCATTGATTTGATCATGCGGGAAAGCAGGTACATTGGCGTTGATGCACGCACAGTTGTTACATCGTATGTTTCAAGATGGTAGATGACATCGCGTAAAGCGTCAAGCCCTTCCTGAACAGTAAAGTGTACTTCGTGATGAACAGTTCCGATATGGTCTGCCACCTTTTGTGCAGCAGCTAAATCGGGTGATCCGATAAGTCCTACCGCAAAAGAGTGGAGCTGAGGCCACCAGGCTTCATGCGTGTCGGCATCTTCAACTCTCCTGCCTGCATATTTCTTTGCAATAGCTGAAATAACAGATGAATCGAGGCCTCCTGATAATAATACTCCGTAGGGAACGTCTGACATCAATTGACGATGAACAGCATCTTCCAATGCTTTTCTCAATACCGCAATATCTGACTTGTTGTCTTTAACTGTTTCAAATTCAGTCCATTCACGGCTATACCATTTTGTCATTACTCCATCTTTGCTGTAAAGATAATGACCTGGTAAAAATTCTTCGATTTTTTTGCAGGTTCCTTCCAAGGCCTTGAGTTCAGATGCAAAATATACTGTTCCGTCAGCATCCCAGCCCATGTATAAAGGAATGATTCCAATATGATCTCTGGCAACGAGGTAGCAATCGTTTTCTTCATCATAGAGTACGAAGGCAAAAATCCCGTTAAGGTCTTCGAGAAAATTGATCCCTTTTTCACGGTAAAGAGCCAGAATGATTTCACAATCCGATTCAGTAAGGAATTCATAATGATCTTCAAGGGGTTTGCGTAACTCTCTGTGGTTGTAAATTTCTCCGTTTACGCCTAAAATAAGTTTCCTGTCTTTACTGTAAAGAGGTTGTCCACCTGATGAAGGATCGACAATTGAAAGTCTTTCATGTGCAATGATTGCTTTCGAACCACAATAAATTCCTGACCAGTCCGGTCCACGGTGCCGAATTCTTTTCGACATTTTTAGAACTTGTGTTCTTAAATCCTCAGCTTTTACTTTTAAATCGAATACTCCAACAATACCACACATATATTTTCCTATTTTGAATTTT
>CAIVCR010000106.1 GCA_903904515.1 uncultured Bacteroidia bacterium | reverse complement strand
TTGAGTCTTGGAGCCTTTGTGGCATTATTTTTATTACCAATCTTCATAATTCTCTTAAGTCTAAAATACGATATTTATTTATTCGTCTCACTTAGCACCAAGGTGTATGAAAGTTTGACTCACTACTCAATTTGCTTTCCGTTAAACTGACCGGTGAGAAGCAGGACAATTTTTTCCTGTAATGCTTTTCCGACCTGAGTATTACAACTCGAAATATAACTGCGAACAACCCCTTTTTCGTTGGTGGCTGTCCTGACATAGGCAGCATACCAATCGTTACTAAGGGTGATCTTTCCCGATTGTTGTTCAATTCCTTTATAAACCACGGTCCCTTCCAGGTCATCTCCGTTTTCCGAATGGGTGGTCAACCGGGCGTGATCGTTTTCAAACAGTTCAATTGCAGCATTCATCGCCTTGTCGCGAATCGTATCATCAGCAAATTCGAAATTAAACTCCCCACTCGTGAATATCTGATCCTGAAGTGTTCGTATCTCTGAAATAATTCCTTTATTCTCATGAACAGATTTCAGGAAGAGGAGGATCGTGTAGAGCGAATTCTCCCCCGAAACCACCATCCCGCCAAGCGGTAGCTGGTGATAAAAATGACCCGATTCCTCTGCCCCTGCAATCGCCCCGGCCTCTTTCATAAAAGCTTTGATCTGCGAATGTCCATTCCGGAAAAGCACCGGCCCGGCATTCAGATCGGCCCATTTGAGCAGTGCCATCGGATTCACTTTTGGATCATAAAGTATTTTTGACGGTTTTGGATTATCTGAATCGGAAAGGATCGATTTTAAAATCGGAATCATCACAAAACCGGCACTAAAAACACCCTGCTGATCTCCGAATACGATACGGTCGCCGTCACCATCGATACCTATTATTAAATCAGCTTTATTTTGAACAGCTAATTCCATTGCTTGATTCATCTTGTTTTGACTGGTAGGATTGGGTGAGCCGGTTGGAAATTCCCCGTTAGGCGCTAGTCGGAATGGTGTTATTTCAACACCCGCTTTTTGTAGCGCGCGATATAACTCAGGACCAGCCGAGCCGTTGAATGTATCCAGTACAACTGAAAGACCCATTAGTTCATTTGATTTCAATCCGGCCAGATCAAAGGTGTAGTCGATATAGTCATCAACAGGATTCTGCAGAATTGTCATTGAACCACCAGGTATTTTTTCAAGATTGAAATCTGTCTGATGGTATAACTCCTTAACTTTCTTTAATCCGCCAAGCGGTCCGCAATCGTAGCCGATTGCTTCAACAGTTGGAACGGTATATTTAATTCCCACATATTGTTTGGGGTTATGGGAAGCTGTAACTGTGAGCCCCATCGTCTTTGGAAAATTGACGCTGGTTTGCATTGCGACAAAGTAACTTAGTGGTGTACTGATCGGATCGAAACAGACAAAGAGCCTGAATCCTCCCTCCACAGCCACCTTAATGCCAATCTCCATGACACGGGCGCATCCCAACCGGGCATCCCTGGTGAGGACAAGTGTATCTACCCCGATCAGTCGCGCATATCCGAGCGTAGATTCGAATAGGCGTGCCACCTGCTGATCGTCAAATTCACTGACCTCCCAGCGTGCGTCATATATTTTTATGGGATCTTTAACCTGGGTCATTTTGAAAGTATTCTAATTGTTAATATTTTCTTTAGACTATTAAACTTTTAGGCAGTAGGCTATTAGGACATCAATGTTTGAAATCTACTGTCGGATTTGAACAATAATTATTTAATTCTTAATTGTATTCATTTTTTTAAAAATCCTACAGCCTATAATCCTACAGCCTACAGCCTACAGCCTACAGCCTAACAGCCTACAGCCTAACAGCCTACAGCCTAATAGCCTACAGCCTAATAGCCTTTTATTGCGGCTCCGTTTCTTTTAAGGATCGGAATGCGTGTAAAGAAGAAGGCGTAAACCGATACCATGACGATGCAGAGCATTGGAATCACATACGAGATTTGAACGCCATGATTATCTGCAATCATTCCCTGGATTGGAGGGAACACTGAACCTCCAATGAGCGCAAAATTCAATAAGGCAGAACCTTTGCCGGTAAACGAACCAATCTCTTCGATCGCCAGGCTGAAGACAGTAGGAAACATAATCGAAAGGAATAATCCTAATCCGGCCATCAGAAATTCATTGTATCCACTGTTAAACGTAATAATCATTGCAAAGATTACCACCATTCCCACACCAAAGATTCCGAGCAATTTATGTGCATTTACGTATTTCAAAAGAACAACCCCCAAAATGCCCATAACTGCTGTAAGAATGTAATATAGCGTAAGGTAGTCTGCCGCCTTGGCGTCGGTAAAGCCCAGGACTGTTTTGAGATACGGGATAAAAAATCCGCAGGTGCAGGACTCAGCACCCATATAGAAAAACATCGCGAACACTCCAAAAAAGAGGTGTCGGTGTGAATACCCTTCACTTAGAATACCCTTTAGCGTAAATGTATCATCACTCTCAGGCTTCATAGCCGGAAGGTTGGACAGACCCATGAGTAGTGCGATCAGCAAGAGTATCCCTGCAAGCAAAAGATACGGAAAATGAAATCTGATATCCCCAATCTGATTGTATATCAGGGTGGTGGCAACAGCAGGTGTGACGGCATAACCGATCCGTGAAAAGACCTGCACGAAGTTTATCCGCTGATGAGCCCCTTCGGGATCACCAAGCATAGAAGCAAACGGATTTGCAGCTACATTAATTATTGTTAACCCGGTTGATATTACAAAAATTGCAAATAAGACGATCGGGTAGGAGTCGAAAAGCTTTGCCGGCCAGAAGAGGGCAGCTCCGAGCGAGCAGGTCACAACAGCAACCAGCAGACTTACCTTGTATCCAAACCGGTGAATCATCCAGGCAATCGGAATCGGAAAAATAATATAGGTGAGGTAAAAAGTAAACTGAATCATTGTTGCCTGGGTGTAATTCAGTTTAAAATGGGTGATCAGCGATGGCAACAGGATGTCGTTCATGCAGAATAGCGCTCCTACCATGAAAAACATCAGGGACAATAGCATCAAAGGTTTATACTGGTGTTTCATCCTTCAGTTAATTTTTAGTGGCCGGATAAAACAATGCCCAAATAATCAGTTTTGCATTATCCATAAAAAGTTAGATTATGAAATATGGTCAAAAATACATTGGCCATGAATCAAATACTTCTCTAATATTCGATAAAGCACATTAAATATTAACTATCTGTTGGTTTAGATCATTTAAATCATTTGGTTACGGGTTTAAATTATTGCGATTGTTTAAAATCGATTTATCCTGCTATTTAGTTTCCAGCCAATGCAACAGGTCATGAAACATTTCATTATTAATGGTATGGCCTGCCGGATATTCGGTATAAGTTGGGTGTAGGTTTAACTGATTCAGAAAGACCTTTGCTTCGCGGGCATAATGTACCGGTAATACACCGTCGTTTATTCCATGCGAAATAAAAATATTCAGATGTTGCAGCTTTTCATTCGGTGCAACGAAGGGTCTTACTTCCTCCAAAACCCGGCCGCTCATCGCCGCTATCCCTTTAATCTTATCTGGGTTCGTAAGCGCAACAACGTAGGACATAATCGCTCCCTGACTGAAGCCGCATAAATAGACCTCCTGCTCATTAATGGAATATTTGGCTTTCAAATAGCTGATAAACTGAAGGATGATTTTTTTGCTCTCCTCTTCCTGCTCCTCACTGAAGACCGGTTTTCCTTTTGAAAGATCGACCTGGTACCAGGCATAGCTATCGCGCGCGACAGTTTGGGGTGCCCTGGCCGAAATGACCAGAAATTTATCGGGTAACTGATCAGCAAATGAAAAGAGGTCTTTTTCATTGCTGCCTACTCCATGTAAAAGAATAATAACCGGCGGATGCTCTGAGTGAATCTTAGGTGCTCGTGCAAGGTAATAAAGGGGTGATTCTTCGTTTTTTGAATTGGCCATTCCCTGGATTGTATTCATTGTGGTAATTACTAAAATTGTTAAAAATAAAAATCTCATTCTCAAATTTGTTTTGTCTATTATCAGACTCATGACCGTGAATCATTTCGATGGTTCAAAATTATTCCAACTTGAAGATTTTTAATAACAATTTTAGGACGATCTGTGGCACTTTCAGGAAATTTTCACTGAGAGAGAATCTTGTCCGGAATGAAGTATCCGGAGAGATATGATGTTCTTATCTTGACAGATTAAATGTAACCTTAGCTCTAAGGGCAAGGCCCGGCTGAGCTGGCAGTTCCCGAAGTGCATCGGGGTTGGTAATCTGGCTGCGTGAGGCATAGAACACCGGTCCACCTGAAACGGCAAAGGAGATCTTTGAATTATTGGTAGTCATATTCAACGATGGCCCTAGGAGTAATTTGGCTCCACCTTCGGCCTCTGCCGGATCCCAGAACCCTTCCAGGTCTTCGCCGACTGTTTCGAACCCACCATATAGTCTGCCAAATAAAATGTGATGAAAACCGAAACTCGAAATGATATCTATTTTATCCCTGTTAGCCGCAAAGGCTTTTTCAAAAAGCACATTGCCGCCTGCTTTCCACCGGGGGGCATCGTAGGATATCGCAATACGACTTAACACAGATCCAATGTTGCTAAAATCTTTACCTGCTCCCAAACCGATACCCAGACGTAAACCCTGGTTTTTTTTGCCTCCGATAAAATCGTGGATGATTTCTACCTGCTGCGCGCTGGTAACTGCATTGTCACTGGTGAACCCAAAAGCGGCATGAGCATATAACGTAAACTGTTTACCAAGATACCCTTTTATCCCGACTTGCTGACCAACACCTTCATTCCCAAATGGCCCCGAGACTCTCTCTCCATAACTGGTTGAATAATCCATCGTCCATTTTAAATCTTCAGGCGTCAGAGTGGTCTTCGAAAACATAAATGGTTCAGGGCTTCTTGCTGGCAGAATAAGATCGCTTCTTTCCGGGATTTGTGCGATTGAAGAGACACCGGACAAAAGCGTCAGTAATATGAGGATTAATTTTGTACGCATTGTTTGAATATTAAGTCGTAAAGATAAATTTTTATGAAAATAAATTTCTATCCTCCGATGAAATTTATCTCCGTCTGGCAACCTCCATACTTTTTAAGCCCTCAAAGCGTTTGAGGAGTGAGCATAAATAAATCTTCACCCATATAAATAGCCACTAAAAACCCCGGAGACTTGGGGAGAATCCGGGGTTTAACTAAACTAGAATAACCCAAAGAAATTGGTCGGACGACCAACTTGAGTAAATTTAAAGAAATTAGATGAGAAAAGTTTGATAATACGCTTTTTTTTGAAACCAAAATGATATGAGTTGCGTAAAACAAGATTAAAGGGAGATTTGGTTTAAAATTTGGTGAAACTGAACACAATATTCGTTCGATGGGTTTAAATGCTCATGAAAGCTGCCCCAAAATATGATCCATCTGTAAAACTAATACATCAATGAATATGAGCGACATGATTGGAAGATTTGGAATGGGTTGGTTGCCAGACTATCCTGATTTCAGGGATTATACGTGCGCAAAGAGTATAGTAAATGCGATGCTATCCAGAGTTGGACTCGATAAACCGGCTAAGGAAACTCTTCCCTCATCTGCAGATTTAAGGGGATGGTGTTCTCCAATTGAGAATCAGGGTTCTCTCGGTTCCTGTACCGCAAATGCTGGAGTCGGGATGGTCGAATATTTTGAGCGACGGGCTTTTGGTAAGCACGTTGACGGTTCCCGGCTGTTCCTTTATAAGGTAACACGGAATCTGACTCATTCGAAGGGAGACACAGGATCCTTCCTTCGCAGTACAATGGGTGCTTTAGTTCTTTTTGGCGTACCACCTGAAGAGTATTGGCCTTACGTCGTTGAAGATTTTGATAAAGAGCCAACCCCCTTTTGCTATGCCTATGCTCAGAATTATCAGACAATTAATTACTACAGGCTTGATCCTCCCGGAACCGCAACTCCCAATCTGCTGCTTCAGATTAAGACCAATCTTTCCGCAGGGCTCCCTTCCATGTTTGGGTTCACCGTATACAGTTCATACACGCAGTCCGCGACAACCGGGAAAATACCCTACCCTGCAACCGGTGAGAAAATTGCAGGTGGTCACGCTATTGTAGCCGTTGGTTATGACGATACAATGAAAATTAAGAATGCGAATTCAAATGGCGCTGAAACCACGGGGGCTTTGCTGATCCGGAACTCCTGGGGGACAGACTGGGGAATGGCAGGGTATGGCTGGCTCCCTTATGAATATGTTTTGAAAGGACTTGCTCAGGATTGGTGGTCGCTGCTCAAAAACGAGTGGATCGATACCGGTGCGTTTAAGATTTAAAAAACGCAATAGAAGCTAACTCGCTTTACTCTATCACAATATCGTATTTGTCCAGTAATCCTGCAAGGCCATTTCGTGAGAACTTTGCCTTTTTGATTCGGTTTACTGTTGGATCAATCGAGTAATGAAAAGAGGTGCAAAAATCGGCTTTTTCCAAGTTTGTGCCTTCAAAGATGGCTCTTTCCAAATTGCAATTATCAAAGCTGGCTAGAGACAGATCCGAGTCGGTAAAATCTGTTTCCTGCAGATCGCAGTTTTTGAACCGGATCCCCTTTAACTTAAGCTTATAAAATGAGGTTAAATTCATCAGGCAATTTTCAAAAGCGAGAGACAATAAGAAAGGGTTGCAATCGCTGAAATTTAGTCCCAGGAGCTTGCAACCGGAGAATTTCACCCCCTTAAGGGAGGCATTTCTCACCTTGGTCATACTAAGATTGCATTGTTCGAACCGGCAGTCGATAAAGGTCACACCTGATAAATCGCCGTTCGAGAAATCACAATTCCGGAAGGTGCAACTTTCATATTCCCCTTTGGGTAATCCATTTTCAGAAAAATTAGCTTTCTCGAAAACAATATTATCACTGATATTCGTTGCCATTATTTATTCTCCCATGTAACAGAAACGATGATCTCATTTCTCCTTCCCACAAGCTGCCAGGGTGGATTGTATCCCAAAAACCGGAAATTTCCGGTATAAACAATCCCCTTCAAGTCAAGAAGTGCCTTTAACTTTTCGGAGTGACGGAGGATAGCATGGTCA
>CAIVCR010000105.1 GCA_903904515.1 uncultured Bacteroidia bacterium | reverse complement strand
CTCTCCACAGGTTTGCGTCTAAACAGTATATTTTTAAGAATTGAAAAACATTTTTTATTTAAATTTATCTTCAAAATTATGAAAAAGGGATTATTAAAACTGGTTGCTTTTAGTGTTTTAGTTGTTACATTGGCTTCTTGTGCCAAAGCTCCACAGGCTGAAATTGATGCTGCTAATGTAGCTATCGAAGCTGCAAAAACTGCAGGTGCTGATCGTTATGTTCCAGAATCTTTCAATGCTGCTTCTGAAGCATTAAAAACTGCTGTTGCCGCTGTTGAAGAGCAGAATTCAAAATTCGCATTATTCCGTAACTATGATGCAGCTAAGACTACTCTTGCTTCTGTAAACACTCTTGCTGGCAAGGCTGTTGAAGAAACAACTGCAAAGAAAGCCGCTTTGAAAGCTGAAGTTACTGCTTCTCTTACCGAGATTGCAACTATCATCGCTGCTAACAAAGAATTGCTTGCTAAAGCTCCTAAGGGAAAAGAAGGCAAAGCTGCTGTTGAAGCTATTGGTCAGGAAATTGCTGCTGTTGAAACTGTTAGCACCGAAGTTACTGCAGGTGTTACTAACAACGAAGACATCTTAACTCTTTCTGGCAAAATCAAACCAGCTGTTGAAAAAGCAAAAGCTATCAGCACTGAATTGACAGAAGTTATCGACAAAGCCAAATCAAAAGGTGGCAAAAAAGCTAAGAAATAATTTTTCTAAAGCTTAAAAAGATTTAACCCTCGGAAGTTTTTCCGGGGGTTCTTTTTGAAATTAATTTTGGGAATTTCCCTTTGAATGGTCCCTAAGCAATCAAATTTTTCAGTTCCTTTGCTGACTGTAAAAACGGAATATCATTTTAGGATTTTATCTATTACGAATGAAACTTGGTTGGAAAAAAAGGTTGGGGATTAGTTTTGGAATTTTAGTTTCACTATTTGTGATTGTCTATATGGTGCTTATTCTTACAATGGATAAACCACCTTTAGCCGAGTTTAAAACATGTCAATTGATCCTTGCGAAGGCTAAACGAGCCAATGCTGATGTCTATTCTCCCGAATATTACAGCGCTGCCGAGCGGAAGTATCAGGCAGCTCTCATTGAATGGAAGATTCAAAATGAACAGGTTTTCTTCCTTAGAAATTTTTCAAGAAGTAAGGAGCTTATCCTTACGGCTACCTTAAAAGCAGAGGAAGCCAATGCCTCTTCCGGTGTAAATAAGAACTCATTAAAAATGAAGTATTTACAGGAAGCAGAATTACTAAAGCACAAATTGGATAATTATCACGATGTATTTATCCATTTGCCGCTGAAGGTAAGTCTGAGAAAAAATTATGAGTTTGGAAAACTCTCATTGGAACAGGGTTTGAATGCTTTCAGTGCGGGCGACATCATGCTTGCCACCAAAAAACTCAATGAAGGTAAAATCAGAATCAGTATTGCTGATAAAGAGGTCAATGCACTCTTGAAGGAATATTTTAGCAGCTTCTCGAAATGGCAAAACTGGTTTGCAGCCACTATTCGTCAATCCGCTCAGAATAATAGTTATGCTTTTATTGTTGATAAAATCCAGCACAAAGGGTATCTTTATTTCAAGGGGAAACTTTATAAAGAGTATGATGTCGAATTTGGCAGAAATTGGATTGGAAACAAATATTTTGCCGGAGATAAAGCAACCCCGGAAGGAATGTACCGGGTGATCAAGAAAAAGGGGAACGGTGATTCAAAATATTATAAAGCCATGCTGATTAACTATCCCAACGATGAAGATTATGCGATGTTTAACAGTAAGAAGCGGCAAGGTGACATTTCAAGAAACAGCAAAATTGGTGGGTTGATTGAAATACACGGAGAGGGAGGTAAAGGAGCCGATTGGACAAGCGGTTGTATTGCCCTGTCAAATTCAGAGATTGACGAACTCTTTAGCAAAACACCAGTTGGAACACCTGTTACGATTGTAGGATCAATGAAGTCACTGTCTGAGTTACTAAATTAAAATATTCAAAATGGAAATCGAAGAAAAACAAGAAAAACAAGACCGGTCATTCCTTCGTATTGCGATGTGGATAATTCCGGCTTTTCTGCTCTGTTTATCGGTTCTGATGATCCTTTATACACCGGTCTTCCAGGATTATGCTTATAAGCTTAAATCGATGTATACCAGCAAACCCCTTTTTGAGGGGAAATCGCCTGAGGCCATCGAAAACCTGATGGTTAAATCCCGGCGGAATATTCTTTCAACGGAAGAAAAGCTTGAAAAGCTGAAGCCTGTCAAGCCTTATATTGTTGTAAATACAGCTGAAAACCGTTTTTCATTGCGCAATGTCAATGGTGATACTATCCGAACAGGTGTATGTTCCACGGGAAAGAATGAGTTGCTGATTGCCGGAAACAAAAGAATAGTTTTTAAAACACCCAAAGGGATCTTTACTGTACGAAATAAACAGCAGAATCGTCCCTGGATTAAGCCTGACTGGGCTTTTATTGAGGACGGATTGCCCATTCCTTCTGCTCGGTCAGCCGAACGTATCGACTATAGTACCCTTGGAGATTATGCGCTTGAAATCGGGAACGGATATATGCTTCATGGTACGCTTTATCAACGCTTTCTGGGTCTCCCGGTAACACACGGTTGCGTTCGGTTAGGGGATAAGGACCTGGAAGTGATTTATAACACCTTAAGTAAGGGTTCCAAAGTATATATTTATTAAAGATTTTAAGATGAAAAATAAGATAGCCTTTTGGATCATTACCGTGATATTAACTGCCGGTGTTGTTTATATCGCTTATACTACAGTTTTTCAGCCGGTTTTCACAAAAAATCCTTTACCCAGAACAGTAAGCCATGTTAGTGAGGAGAGGAAAAAAGTGGGCAAAGATGAAGTTCTCATTCCGGATGAGGATACTACTTCAACTTCTGATGCGGTAAACAGTACTAAAGATGTCCAAATTAAGCTCCTTGAACTGAGAAGAAAAGAGGTATTACTCCGGTCCAGACTCGTTCTTGGAAGTGAGGACTCCACCTATCTCGTGCTTGATTTAATCAATAACCTTGCGGTTCTGGAACTAAAGGGAATACCGTTGCATGAATGTCATATACAACATGTAACGATCAGCAATTCAATTAAGATGTATCCTGCGGATGCTTTATTGAATTGGATGTCAGAGCCATTTGCGCTCAGAAATGTAGATGCCACTATTCCGAAAATCTCATTTATTGAAAAAATTGCACCAAAAGATACCCTGGAGGCCAACAAAATGGTTACAGAACCAAAGGAGTCAAAACTTGGTGATGTCTTTTTAGTACTGGATTTTGAGCGAAACCTACGACTAATTATATCTCAAAGCGAACAGCCTGATTTGGAAGGGGAGAAAATTATCTCCAACCTACGTCAAAAATTTAATAAAATTGAGATTTCAAGATCAATCAAGGCATTGACAAAATTTAACCGTGAACCAGTGAAGCCTCAGATTGAAATTATTATCCCTAAGATGGATGCGACAATTCTTTATAAGTCGCTACCGCTTAATCCGAGGATGATCCTTAAAATGTAGTTTAGTATGTTAGAGACGTGATTAATTGCGCCTCTAACATATTCGAACAGTATGATTTTCACTTATACATTTTGAGGCACTATGTAAGGTGCCCTTTAATTGTGACCTACCATCCGGTTTTATTTATGAACAGTCTCAACCTTTTTGCGGGCTTCCCAAATAGTATACGAGCCGGATTTTTCCACATAATTTTAAATAAAGCTTCGACGCGTTTCCTGGGTTTTTTCTTCCATCATTAATTTATTTTAGAATTATAGAAATTGACTTTTAAGTGCAAAATAGGGATAGATTAACAACCCACAAGTGACACAAAATAGTTGATATTCCGTAATAATTATGTTGCAAAATCAATAAAATTTATTGAGTACCTTTGCGTGTAACGCATTTTTTAAAATTATATTTATACATGAAAATATTAACACTGGCTTTATTTGCAGCCTTGGTATTCGTATCCTGTAATCAGCGAAAATTAGTATCAGGAATCAATCCAGAGGCGTTTTATAAAAAGGTTGACGGCAAGCAAGTTGAACTTTTTACCCTGAGAAATAAAAGCGGTATGGAGATGAGTGTTACCAATTATGGAGGACGAATTGTCTCCCTGATGGTCCCAGATAGAAGCGGAAAGCTGGAGGATATTGTTTTAGGTTACGACAGGCTTAGTGGTTATCTGACTTCAACTGAGCAGTATTTTGGTGCTGCAATTGGCCGCTATGGAAATCGCATTGCCAATGGATTGTTTAAACTGGACAATCTTGACTATAAACTCGCGATCAATAATACCCCCAATAGTCTCCATGGGGGGATTAAAGGATTCTCTTCAAAAATCTGGAATGCCGTTCAAAACGGAGATAATGAATTAGAGTTGACATTAGTCTCACCAGACATGGATGAAGGGTATCCCGGTGAATTAAGCGTTATGATCATTTACAGGCTGACTGAGAAAAATGAGGTTGCTATATTTTATTCCGCCAAAACCACTAAACCAACTGTAATCAACCTGACGAATCATACCTATTTTAATCTTCACGGAGCCGGGAATGGTGATATTCTGGATCATATTTTATACCTGAATGCGGATAAATATACACCGGTAAATTCCACCCTTATTCCTACCGGAACCATTGAGCAGGTGAAAGGTTCTCCGTTTGATTTTACGACTCCAGTGGCTGTCGGTACAAGGATAAACGATAAAAATGAGCAGTTGGCTTTTGGCTTGGGATACGATCACAATTTTGTTTTGAATAAAACAAAAGATGGTGAGAAGGTGTCACTGGCAGCTGTAGTCTCAGATCCCATAAGCGGACGGTATATGGAGGTCTATACCAATGAACCCGGAATACAGTTTTACTGTGGTAATTTTTTAAAAGGGAAGGAGATAGGAAAAGGAAATAAGCCCTACAATTTCAGGTCGGCGCTCTGTCTCGAAACTCAGCATTTCCCGGATTCCCCTAATCACCCTGAATTTCCAACCGTTGTTTTAAGGCCTGGCGCGATTTATTCTTCGGCTTGTGTCTATAAGTTCTCAGTAAAATAATGTAGTGGATATGTTTTTGAATAAAATAAAACGACCCTTTTTATCGATTGGTCAGTTTATGAAGGAGCAGAGTCTCCCTTTTATTTTGGAGAATAGCAAATTGCTGGCGCAGGCGATTTTTACTATTCTGTCAATTGGTATTGGAATTTGGTTTATCAAAAATGAGCATACTGAACTGGCTGAAGTAAACCGGATTATATTTACGGCTAATTGGCGGTTTGTTTTCTTAGGTATACTCTTAACTTTTGGGTACATCATACTGCAAGGGCTAATGTATGTAGCCTCTTTTTCTGCAATACGACACCGGATTTCGCTTGTAAGTGCTGTAATCCTGTTTCTCAAGCGGAACCTGATCAGTATTTTCTTGCCTGCCGGTGGTATTTCTTCCCTTGCGTTTTTTACCGGTGAGATTGAGAAAAAGGGGATTACAAAATCTCAAATCCATTTTGCCTCCTCGGTTTATGGCTTTGTCGGTATTTTGTCGGTTATCATTGTTGCCGTTCCTATTTTTATATATTCTTTGTTGATTGGAGGACTGGGATCCGACGAATGGATTGCATTTGTTACCATACTGGCACTAATCGTAGTCATATACCTGCTATACCGGTCAATTGTAAAAAAAGGATTGTTTTACAGATGGCTTGTTCGAACTTTCTCATTTTTTGAAGTATTTTCAGTAGATATCAGGAATAACCGCATTAGCAAGAAACAGTTTTTTGTCACTGTTTTATACTCCATACTTATCGAATTTGTTGGCATTACCCATCTTTATGTCGCCATGTTGGCGCTGAATTACCCCCCTTCATTATTTGCAGCATTTTTAGGATATGTTATTTCGGTTATTTTTCTGATTATATCTCCATTTCTCCGGGGACTTGGAGCTATTGAAGTTTCAATGACCTTTATCTTAATCCGGCTGGGCTTCACTAATATGGAAGCAGTTACGACAACATTTCTCTACCGCTTCTTCGAATTCTGGATGCCACTTTTTGCAGGAGTATTCAGTTTCTTATTGAAAATCAACAAATTGTTAATGCGAGTTGTACCTGCATTGCTGCTTTTATCATTGGGAATAATAAATATTATTTCGGTGCTTACCCCGGCAATCTCAGAGCGTGTACATTGGCTAAAGGATTTCTTACCAATTGATGCCATAATCGTTTCAAATTATTTTGTGCTTGTTCTGGGGTTGTTTTTATTAGTTACAGCTTCCTTTATGCTCAAGGGGTTGAAAATGGCGTGGTGGTTTGCATTTTTCCTTGCCTTTGTTTCAATGATAGGTAATCTGACTAAAGCTGTTGATTATGAGGAAGCTATTGCGGCATTCATGGTTATAGTGGTATTGATATTTACAAAAAAAGATTACTATGTAAAGAATAATCCCCGGTTACGCACCGTAGGGATTCAAACAGCAGTTCTGAGTATTCTTGCAGTTCTGGTATATAGTGTTATCGGGTTTTATTACCTCGATAAAAAGCATTTTAACATTGATTTTAGTTTTGTGCAATCGATCAGGTATGCCCTTCAGAACTATTTCCTCGTGGGCAGTTCTGATCTGATACCAGCTGATAAATTTGCAAATAAGTTTATTTTATCAATCAATGTGAGCGGGTTTTTAACGTTAGTATTCCTGATTTATACCCTTATCAGACCATATTTTCTGAAGATTTTTCCCTCCGCACTCGAACTGGAACGTCCAAGGGAGTTAGTAAACAAATACGGAAATTCAACGCTGGATTACTTTAAAACCTATCAGGATAAGATGATCTTTGAGCCGGAAGGATTAAATGCATTTATTGCCTACAGGCCAGCCGGTAATTTTGCTGTCGTACTTGAAAATCCTGTTGCCGAGGATGAAGAACAGATGAAGCAATGCATCCACCAGTTTGATAAGTTTTGTTTTGATATCGGGTTAAAGAGTATCTATTACAGAGTTTCGGAAGATGATTTGCCAATTTACAGGAGTTTGAAGAAGAAGGTCATGTTTCTTGGCCAGGAGGGAATAGTAGATCTGAATCTGTTTTCTCTCGAAGGTGGAGCAAAAAAATCAATCCGCAATGCACTCTCTAAAGTTAAGGACAGGGGTTACAAGACTCAGATTCATACTGCACCTATCAAAGATGGCTTGTTACAGAAAATTAAGTCAGTATCTGATGAATGGCTTGACGAGACTGGAAGAAGTGAAATTATTTTTTCGCAGGGGATGTTTATTTGGGGAGAATTAAAACATCAAACGCTCATAACCGTTGAAAATTCAGAGGAGAAAATTGTGGCTTTTTTAAATATTGTTCCTGATTTTGCGCCGGGCGAAGGGACCTGCGATTTGATCCGCAAGACAACTGATGCTCCCAACGGGGTAATGGATTTTATAATGGTGGAATTATTCCGTTACATGAAATCTGAAGGTTATTCCTTTGTGAATATTGGCTTTGCCCCAATGTCAGGTCTTAATGATCCGCATACCTTCAAGGAGAAATCAATGAAGTTTGCCTATGAGAAGATCAGGGGATTTTCGCAATACAAGGGATTACGCGAATACAAGGAGAAATTTGCTACCGTATGGGTAAATAAATACCTGATTTATGAACACGACTTTGATCTTCTTCAGATCCCAGGTACCCTTATGAAGGTTATCAAACCTTAATATTTTTGGTTGTAGAGGCGCGATTAAATCGCGTCTCTACTCTACAATTAAATCGCGTCTCTACGATAATTTGTTTCCTATTTGCTGCCAACTAAAAGGATAATTACCCCTGTTACGATTCCAAGCAGAAGCCACCCTTTCTTTTTTACATTTTTTTCCTGAAATACAACAGCACCTAAGGTAAAGGAGATGATCACGCCTCCCCTGCGAAGAGCTGATATTACGGAGATTAGTGAACCTTCACATCCGATTGCATAAAAATAGAGGAAGTCGGCAATGACCAGGAAAAGCCCGATCATTGGTATGGCCCAACGCCATTGAAACAGTGTGTTCGCTTCGCGCCTCGGATACCAAAGGAATAGAATAATCGGAATAAGAAGAGCAACCTGATAGATTGCTGACCAGGCCTGCATCGCCATTTTATTGAAATTGTGAACCAGAAATTTATCATAAAGGCCACTTAATGATCCCAGTAAGGTACCTGCGATCAGGAACAAAACCCACTTATTGGTTGTGAAGTGAAATCCTTCAGATTTGCCTGCCAAAGAAAACAGGTAGAAAAATAGCAGGGTTACACTTGTTCCTATCCATTGAACAGGGGAGAGATGTTCGGAAAAAATCACGATTGCCCCAAGGATGATCCATATCGGTCCCGTAGCTCTGATGGGTGAAACGATAGTTAACGGGAGATGTTTAATGGCGAAAAATGCAAATATCCATGAGCTCGTTACGATGAGTGATTTAAGCAGAAAGTAGCCATGTTGCGCTAATGGGATTGTAGGAACAAAAAAAATGGTATGATTCAATAATTCCGGATAAAAGGCAGAAATGACTACCAGCGGAAAAAAAATAGTTGCGTAAGTGAGTGTTGAGAAAAAAAGTACCGGCAGAACAGCGTTTTGGTTAAGGGATAATTTTTTAAAAACATCATAGGTACCCAGGAAAATAGCCGAAGCAATGGCAAATATTGCCCACATAGAATTTATATTAAGGCGGCAAAGGTAAGATTCCCCGGTCTATATCTCTTAGGATTAAGATTATTAGAATATTAAATATGGCCTATTTTTTTCGGAAGATTCCCGTAAGCGATCTGGCTTTATTTGAAAGTTTATTAAGACCCTCATCAATCAGACTTTTCTCGAAATCATCGGTGAACATCATCTCCGGATTCTCCTCCACCTCGTTGGGATAAATCAGGATAAAATCGTAGTTCTCAAAATTTCTGGCCATTAATCGTGGAATCCCCTCCTGGTTAATTTTGTAGGAGATCCCTCCGTTTCGCGGCAGGGAGATGATCACAAGGTCAGATGGCTCAATATAAGCTGAGATTTCCATGAAATTATTCCAGTCTGTAAATTCAACATGTTGTAAAGTAATTGCAATTTTACTGGTTTGCTGGTATTCTTTAACACGCTGGAAAGTTTGCGGGGTCGACAGGAACTCGCAGGGGACTTTTAAGGTCGCTGATAGTCTGAATACCCTGTCGAGCCAAAGGTTAAAACCGTACTCACGATCGGCATACCTGGGGCAAATGACAACAATTTTTTTACGCTGGCTTAAATGAGGTGAGATGCTGCAAACCCATACCGCCTGCGTGGTATTCTCCACGATATATTTAATCAGATTTCCAAAAAGAATATCGGTAAACTGACTTTTTAACGCGAATCCGATAATAATCTCTGTGGCAAATATCTCAGTGGCTACACGCTTTATTCCGCTGGGTACATTTTGACTTATGGTGGAGATAATCTCTACATCCTGATCAACAGCTGCTGCATGAACAATTGCCCGCTCAAGCATCTTCTTTGCTTCAACCAGTTTATGTTTCGCCTCCAGATCATCTTCAACAACGGAGAGACTCACAATTGGGAACCTGTTTTTGGGATTTTTTATGGCAATGGCCAAATCGAGCAACCGCTCCATATTATTGGGGTTGTAGATAGGAACCAGGATTTTTTGATCGCGGATTGATTCAAGTACAGGAGCGTTAAACTTATCGGTTATTAAAACCTTTTTGGCTGAATGTTCCGTTACAAAAGAAGCAACAAGGCAAGTTACCAGGATCAGGACAATGGTTCCATTCAGAATATTCGTATCTACAATTCCAATTCTGAATCCTACCATAATAACGGCAATAGTCGCAGCAGCATGGGAACTGCTCAATCCAAATATCAGATTTCTGTTTGCTTTTGAATAATTAAAAATGGTAGCGGTGAGCCAGGCAGCAATGTATTTACCGATCAGCGCCACGATTGTTAAAGTGGCAGCAATAATCAACGCATGAGGTCCTTCCAGTAAGACACTCAGATTAATCAGCATTCCTACACTAATCAGGAAGAAAGGGATAAACAATGAGTTACCTACAAATTCCAGCCTGTTCATCAGGGAGGAAGTATGCGGGATCAGTCTGTTTAATGCAATCCCGGCTGCAAATGCTCCAATGATAGGTTCAAGTCCTGCGAGCTCGGACAAAAAAGCAGCGAGAAAGACCATGGCAAGGACAAAAATAAAATGAGAATTTTTCTCACCTTCAAAATTTCTGAAAAACCAGGTGGCCAGTTTAGGAATTAACACTAAAACGATGGAAAGAAACAATAAAACAGATATTGAAAATTTGATCCAGAAATTCAAGGTTATTTCACCGCTTACTGATCCGCTGATGATGGCCAGAATGATTAATACGGCCGTATCGGTAAGCATTGTCCCTCCTACGGTAATGCCAACTGCCTCATTTCTTGAAATCCCGAGCCGGCTTACAATCGGATAGGTTACCAGGGTATGCGTTGCAAACATACTTGAAACAAGAAAACTGGTTTCAAAGCTAAACTCAAGAAGATACCGACAGACGGGGTAACCAATGAGTAATGGAGCCATAAAGGTAAAGAATCCAAATACCAGGCTCTTATGCTTGTAATCAGAAAAGCCTTTTAGATCAAGTTCGAGCCCTGCCAGAAACATGATATAAAGTAATCCAATCGTTGAAAACAGATCTATGGCTGAATTTTTGGCAATCAGATTTAATCCGTGAGGACCAATAATTACCCCGGCCAGAATCAATCCGATTATCCCCGGAATCTTTATCCTTCTGAAAAGCAGTGGCGCCAGAAGGATGATAAATAAGATCAATGCAAATACCAGCACAGAACTCTGAAATGGAGTCTGAAATATATGTCGGAAATTTTCAAATACTTTATCCATTTTAAAGACAATTCATTGTTGTTGTTCTTGTTTTTCAGGAGTTTGTTTGGATCATTTTTTAGCCTCTGACTCACTGAAATACATACTGTAAAATTCACTAAATAACAGGTTCCCAAAATTATCCTTTTTGACGGTACAATTTTCACTTCTACCACCTTTTTATTCGTAATAAATGACCGTTCATGAACCTTAATAAATAGTTGACAACTAAAATTTGGATCAGCCAGAAATAAAGGATTGATCAAAAAGTCTATTTAATATAGAGGAAGGAAATACTTATGAACCGAAATGTGTTCATTACTGTCTGTCGAATTTAATGGTGTCATTTTTGTTTTTCATTATATTTGTGCAAAATCATTTTAAAATGGTCCCAGGTTATTCAGAAGAATCAATTCGTACCCTTGATTGGAAAGAGCATATCCGCAAGAGGCCGGGAATGTATATTGGCAAGCTGGGTGATGGCTCAGCAGCTGATGATGGTATATATGTGCTGTTAAAGGAGGTACTCGATAATTCTATCGATGAATTTATGATGGGAAACGGACGCAAAATTGATGTGACTGTTTCTGATGAACTTGTAACGGTGCGTGATTATGGCCGCGGAATTCCCCTCGGAAAACTGATGGATGTGGCATCGCGTATGAATACCGGGGCGAAATACGATTCTAAAGTTTTCAAGAAATCGGTAGGTCTGAACGGTGTAGGTATCAAGGCAGTTAATGCATTGTCGCAACGGTTTATGATAAAAGCCGTCCGGGAAGGACGTCTGAAAAAGATCGATTTCTCCAAAGGTGAAATTCTCAAAGATCACGAGGAGATTCCGACAGAGGAGCCAAACGGAACGGCTGTTGCTTTTACTCCGGATGGTGAGATCTTTAAAAATTACCATTACATCGAGGAGTTTGTTGTCCCCTTATTGAAAAATTACACCTTTCTGAACGCAGGGTTGATTATCAATTTTAACGGGGAAAAGTACCTCTCGAAAAACGGGCTTTATGATCTTCTGGAAGAGAATCTCGATCAGGACCCTGTTTATCCCATTATTCATCTCAAAGGCGAAGACATCGAATTTGCCCTTACCCATAGCAACCAATACGGCGAAGATTATTACACATTTGTGAATGGTCAGTTTACTCCGCAGGGGGGAACACACCTGGCTGCCTTTCGGGAAGCTCTGGTAAAGACAATCCGTGATTTTTACCATAAGGAGTTTGACGCCTCTGATATTCGTGCCTCAATTGTGTCGGCTCTTAGTATCAAAGTGGAGGAACCGATTTTTGAATCGCAAACCAAAACAAAACTGGGTTCAAAGGATATGGGTCCTGAGGGTCCGTCAGTAAGGAATTTTATTATGAATTTTGTCCAGAAGGAACTGGGTAATTTTCTTCATAAGAACAATCAAACGGCAGATATACTTCTTAAACGAATACAGGAATCCGAGCGGGAGCGCAAAGCTATTTCCGGCATTCAGAAGCTGGCTAAACAAAGGGCGAAAAAAGTTAGTCTGCATAACAAAAAATTAAGAGACTGCAGGATTCACTACAATACCAATCACGAGTTTAAGGAAAACAGCTCCATTTTTATTACCGAGGGAGATTCTGCAAGCGGCTCGATCACCAAATCACGCGATGTCACCACACAGGCAGTTTTCAGTCTGCGTGGCAAACCGTTAAACAGTTATGGTCTGACCAAGAAGATCGTCTATGAAAATGAGGAGTTTAACTTGCTGCAGGCGGCATTAAATATCGAAGAGGGGATCGACGAACTACGCTATAATAAAGTTATCATCTCGACCGATGCCGATGTGGATGGAATGCACATCCGGTTGCTTTTGATCACTTTCTTTTTACAATTCTTTCCTGAATTGATAAAAAAAGGTCATCTCTATATCTTGCAAACACCCCTTTTCAGGGTACGCAATAAAAAGAAAACGCACTACTGCTATTCTGAACAGGAGCGTGATCAGGCCGTTAAAACGCTCGGTGCAAATCCTGAGATTACCCGTTTTAAAGGGTTGGGTGAGATATCACCCGATGAATTTAAAAATTTCATTGGCGAAGATATACGCCTCGATTCTGTTATTCTGAATAAGAATGAATCTGTCGCAGAAATGCTTGAGTTTTACATGGGTAAAAATACCCCTGATCGTCAGGACTTTATTATCGAAAACCTGCATGTCGAGAAGGATGAAATATAATTAAACGAAACAGCCATCGTTGTTGAAAGAAGCCCGAAAATCATACTAACAACTCCAATTCAATAGAGAAAATGCCGAACGAGGAAGATACCGAACGATTACCGATGCCGGAAGAGAATGAGGCTAGAGAGGCTAAAAAGGAGCTTCACCATATCGTTTATTTGTCATCGATGTATCAGAACTGGTTCCTCGATTATGCTTCCTATGTAATTCTGGAGCGGGCAGTGCCCTACGTAAACGATGGACTAAAACCCGTTCAGCGTCGTATTCTTCATGCAATGAGGCAAATGGATGATGGGCGGTATACCAAGGTTGCTAATATTATCGGACAGACGATGATGTATCACCCCCATGGAGATGCGTCGATTGGGGATGCACTTGTGCAGCTTGGCCAAAAAGATTTGTTAATTGACGCACAGGGAAACTGGGGCAATATTCTGACCGGTGATGGAGCTGCAGCTCCCAGGTATATTGAGGCAAGACTTTCGAAGTTTGCATTGGAGGTTGTCTTTAACCCGAAGACCACCAAATGGCAGCTTTCCTACGATAGCCGTAATCGTGAACCTGTGACCCTGCCTGTTAAGTTTCCGCTGCTTTTGGCGCAGGGAGTTGAAGGTATTGCAGTGGGACTTGCCTCAAAAATTCTTCCTCATAATTTTATCGAATTACTTGATGCGTGTATCGCCTACCTTAACCATGAGGATTTTGAGCTGTATCCAGACTTTCTTACAGGGGGTTATATTGATATTGTAAAATACAATGATGGTCTGCGTGGGGGTGCCGTAAAAATCAGGGCGAAAATTGAAAAATTAGATAATAAAACCCTTGTAATTACCGAGATCCCCTTTGGGAGAACAACATCTTCATTAATAGAGTCGATTGTAAAAGCCAACGAAAAGGGGAAAATAAAAGTACGGAAGATTGATGATAATACGGCTGCCAATGTCGAGATATTGATTCACCTGATGCCTGGAATCAGTTCAGATAAGACTATTGATGCCCTTTATGCCTTTACTGATTGCGAAGTTTCAATTTCACCCAATGCCTGCATTGTTGAGGATGATAAGCCTAAGTTTATCAATGTTACTGAAATTCTTAAACGGTCGGTAGACAAAACGGTAGAGCTGCTTAAACTTGAGCTGGAAATTCAGAAGGGGGAACTGGAAGAGCAATGGCATTTTGCCTCTTTGGAACAAATTTTCATCGATGAACGGATTTACAAGGATAAAGCTTTTGAAGATTCAGCAAATATAGATCAGGCTGTCAGCCATATTGATAAACGTCTCGAACCCTGGAAACCGAAGTTCAGACGTGAGATTGTCCGCGAAGATATTCTTAAGTTGCTCGAAATCAGAATGGGGCGTATCCTTAAGTTTAATACGGATAAGGCTACCGAAATTATTAATGGGATCGAGAATAGTATTGCCGAGGTAGAGGCCAACATTCAGAATTTAATACCTTATACCATCGCCTGGTACGAACATCTGAAAGCCAAATATTCCAAAGGGAGAGCCCGGAAAACAGAAATCCGGAGTTTTGAAAATATTGAGGCTGCCAAGGTTATTGTTGCCAATGAGAAATTATACATCGACCGCGAAGAGGGCTTTGTTGGCACTGGTTTGAAAAAAGCAGAGTATTTGTGCGATTGCTCTGAAATTGATGATATAATCGTTTTCAGACGCGATGGAACTTACTTCGTTTCCAAAGTGAGTGAAAAGGCGTTTATCGGTAAAAATGTGATTCATGTCGCTATATTCGATAAAAACGATAACCGGACCATTTACAACCTTGTTTACCGCGACGGGAAAGCAGGCTCAACCTATATGAAGCGGTTCAGCGTTACTGGTGTTACACGTGATAAGGAATATAACATGACCATGGGTACAGATGGTTCCCGAATCCATTATTTCAGTGCAAATCCAAACGGTGAAGCTGAAGTGTTGCGGATCACCTTTAAACCAAAACCAAAACTTAAAAAACTGGTTGACGAAATCGATATGGCACAATTAGCCATTAAAGGGAGGCAATCGATGGGTAATCTGGTTACAAAAAACGAAGTTCATAAGGTTACCCTTAAGGAGAAAGGGATTTCCACACTGGGTGGCCGGAAGATCTGGTTTGATGAGGATGTTCTGCGTCTTAATGCTGATGGCCGGGGCAAATATCTCGGAGAATTCATCGGCGATGAAAAAATACTCGCAGTCGATAAAGATGGGGGTTATCAGATCTATTCCTACGATCTGGAGAACCATTTCGAAAAAAATATCCTGTTGATCGAGAAATTCCGTCCAGAAAAAATCGCAACAGTTGTCTATTTTGATGCGGAACAGAATTACTACTACGTAAAACGGTTTAATCTTGAGTCCAATGGCGGCAAACCTTGTAGTTTTATTGGGGAACATCCAGGTAATAAATTGATTAGTATTACCTGGGTATCATATCCGCGGCTGGAACTTGAATTTGCCGGGGATAAAAATAACCGGGAAAATGAAATTATCGATATTGCCGACTTTATTGGGGTTAAATCATATAAGGCTAAGGGGAAACGTTTGTCAAGTTTTGGAGTGACTAAAATTATTGAACTTGAACCAATCATTGAGGATGAGGAGATAAAACCGGAAGAGCCGGCGCCTGTGCAAGTCCCTGATGTGCCATTTGAGATCATCCGCCCTGTTGATGAAGGTGATATCAGTCAGATGGAATTAAACTTTGAGTAATGAAAATTTATCTGGTTGGATATATGGGTTGTGGAAAATCCACAATCGGACGAAAGCTCGCTGATTTAATGGGTATTAGCTTTGTTGATCTGGATAAATATATTGAAGAACGTTATTTTAAGTCAGTGCCGGCTATTTTTGCAGAGGAGGGTGAAGCCAGGTTTCGGGAGAAGGAGCGGACCGCCTTGCTTGAAGTGGCTCAATTTGAAGATGTTGTCATCGGAACTGGTGGTGGAGCACCCTGCTTCTTCGATAATATGGAGGTGATGAATCAAAACGGAGTCACTGTTTATATTGCCCCGGATACTGAAGTGCTCGCAACACGACTGATAAAATCAAAAACAGAACGCCCTTTGATTCTGGGAAAATCACACGAAGAGCTAATTCTTTTTATTAATCAGGCCTTACAAAAAAGAGCCCCTTTTTACGAAAAGGCGAAGATTATTATTCGTGGTGAGAATAATCTTGATCCCCAACTCGTGATCGATAAAATCGCTCAACTAAACTAAAAAAGATTACCGGGAAGGTAATCTTTTTTAGTTTATGCAGTTTGTTTACTCACATTCCTGTAGGTATAGGAAGAAAAAATATGCCTTCTGGCAAACCGTAACAAGGTAGCTGAGTTTACAAATTTATTGTATGTATTTTTGGGAATTCCAAAGTATTCATAAACACTTCCATCCTGAAAGGTGATTTTGAGGGTTTGACCTTTGTACTGATAATCATCAATGCCCGAAGTGTTGATGGTTTGAGTATATGTCTCTAAATTAAAGGCTTGTGTTTCTGGTGCTATACTTACCAGGAAATGATAGGCTTCGATGATGTTTTTACTTTTGTGCTCAGCCTCGGCTTTACGCTCATCGTCACCAGCGTGCTTATCGGGATGCCACTCCTTAATTAAATTGCGGTAGGTAGTTTTTAATTCGGTTAAATCGGCATTTGGTGTGATGTCCAGCAATCTTCTGTATTCAATAATACGCTTCATGAATCTTTTTAAAAGGATTTATTTTTAAGTCCGCAAAGGTAATCAAAACTCTTTAACTAACAAGCTTTTGCGTAGGAGGAAACGTTTTGAACAGATTTAATAACATTGAAGTTAAACACGAATCATTATCGCTTGTTTAGCAAGCGAAGCTGCTCCCTGATGAATCTTCCGCTATCGGTGAGATTCTCCTGGCTCCAATTTCCTTTTTCAGATGCCCCTTTTATCAAAATGGCCGTAGTTTCATTTTTATCCGTGATATGCCAAAGAGCCCAGCTTAATTTATTTCTCTCCATCCACTCCATCCAGATTGTAGTTTTATCCCTGTTAAATTCGCCGTTACCATTGGATTCGCCAACACCCCATTCGGTTACAAAAAGAGCAATTCCTTTTTTTATGGCCAGATCCCCCTTTGCGCGAAGATTCTCCTGATGATTTGGGTCAGAAGCATAGAAGTGAAATGAATAAGCCAGATTGTCGAAGCCTGTAATGGGATCTGAAGCTGCAATATCAACATCCTGGTCCCACCTGGGACTACCAACAATAATAAGGTTTTTTGAATCGTACTTACGGATTATTTTAATGACTTCAACAGCATAGTTTTTAACTACTGGCCAGCTTTGATGAGCAGGCTCATTGAATATCTCATAGATGATGTTTGGAACACCGGTATATTTTTTTGCCATTTGAGCGAAGAACTCTTTTGAAGCATCCAGGTGTTGCTCTGCATTGTGATCATGCCAGTCGATGAGCACATATATTCCATCTTTTATCGCCTGATCGATTACACTAATCATTAAATTAGTCTGCCCAAATGGATTTTGTAAATACCCACATTCAGGCTGAACCCCCATGGATGCCCGCACAAGCGTAATCTTAAAATCGCTCACTAACCAATCGATGATCTGCGGATTATAGTATTTTTCCCCGGCCCAGAGACTCCAGGACAATGAAATGCCACGCAATTGTGGCGGCGCCCCTTCCTGATCAAGAACCTGATTTCCTTCAACCCGAAGTGCGCCATGCAAATCAACGGGTTTTGGTCTTTGACCCGACACACTGAAGGAATACATGAGAAATATGACGGCAATTGTCGCCCTGAGAATTATTGACATAATAAGTTAATCAATTATAAAATTATTCGATAAATCTGAATTCCCAATATATTTTGAAGGGAGAACTCCGAATTCAATTTTGAAATGTTTGCTAAAATATTTCGGATCATTAAAACCAACCTGGAAAGCAATCTCCGATACATTCATCTGACTCTTTGACAAGAGCAGGGCAGCCCTTTTCAATCGCAAAGACCGGACAAATTCCAAAGGCGGTCTTCCAGTGAGAGCCAGTATTTTTTTATAGAGTAACGTTCTGCTCATCCCAAGGTCACGGCTCATTGTTTCAACGGAGTAATCGGCAACAGACATATTTTTTTCAACCAGCTCAAGGGCTTTTCGTATAAACTGTTCATCGAGCGAGGTAACAGTAATATCATGTGGCTCAATTTGAATCTTATTTCTGAAAACTTGCCGTGCATTTTTCCTTAAGTTGATGATATTCGATATTTTAGCTTCCAGGATCTGAAAATTAAAAGGTTTAGTTACATAGTCGTCTGCCCCTATCTCTATTCCTTCAAGCTGTTGTTGCTCCGATGATTTTGCAGTCAATAAAATCAGCGGAATATGGCACATTGTTCTGTCAGATTTAACCCTTCTGCACAATTCGATTCCATCCATTTCCGGCATCATAATATCACTGATGATCAAATCAATATTAATATTTGCGAGGATTTTTAAAGCTTCTTTACCATTCGACGCTTCATGGATCTGGTATTTATTAAACAGATTATCTTTAAGGTAAAAGCGCAGATCATCGTTGTCGTCTGCAATAAGTAAGGCTGGTTTATTGGAGACTGGCTCAATCTCATAGTTCTCTTCAATTGAAAAATGGTGTTCAACCAATTCATTATCTGACACCAAGAGTGACTCTGCCGGTAAATCAACATTTTTAACCGGCAATACTATTTTAAAACAACTCCATTTGCCAACTTCACTGGTTACATAAATTTCGCCATCATGAAGTTTGACGAATTCGGCGACTAACGAAAGGCCAATTCCGGTCCCTTTTTCAACCTGTCCGCTTGAGTCGACCTGAAAAAAGCGGGTGAAGATTTTCTCTATTTTATCAGCTGCTATTCCAATTCCGGTATCTTCAACATGAATGATAATTTCATTAACTAAATCTTTGTTGAACAGATCATTGTTGTTTGTTTTTGTTTCGACAGTAACCGATACCTTTCCATTTCCCGGGGTAAATTTAAACGCATTGGATAGCAGGTTAAACATGATCTTCTCAAGCTTGTCCTTATCAAAAAAAGTATTTAATTCTTTGATTTTACTTCGGAAAACCAACTGAATATGCTTTTGTTCACTGAGGTTTGCAAAGGAAGAGACTGTTTCCTTTAAAAAAGCTATAATATCCCCAAATGAAGGGTTGTAATTGAATCCCTGAACCTCTAATTTTCTGAAATCGAGTAATTGATTCACCATTTGCAGCAATCTCCGGGCATTTTGGTCAATAAGTTTAAGGTATTTCACCTCTTGCTTACCCTTCAATTCTGAAAGCAGTTTTTCGACCGGAGCCATAATCAAAGTTAACGGGGTACGGAATTCATGCGAAATATTGGTGAAGAATTTAATCTTAAGGGAATCTATCTCATGAAGATGTTGATTTTCAAGTCGCTCATGTTCTATTCGCATATTGATTCTTTCGCGGACCAGGATCAATTGCCGAAGTAATATCAGCATTAAGAATATCAGGAAGGCATAAATCACGTAAGCCATCCAGCTTTTCCAAAAGGGTGGGAGCACGATTATTTTCAGCGATATTTCCTCTCCATTCGATTTCCCTTTTAATTCCTTTACCCTGAAGGTGTAGGTTCCATTATTCAGATTTGTATAAGTCGCAGAATTTTTTTTGCCGTCTGTGTTAATCCATTGATTATTAAATCCTTCTAGTTTATAGGAATAGCTGTTTTTCTCAGGATAAAAATAATTCAGTGCAATAAATTCCAGTGTAAATGAATTTTCGCCGTACTTTAGTTCGATTTCCTTTGTATTAAAAATAGGTTTCTCCAGTAAAATCCGATTGTCATATTTTTGTCCATAAGGAATACTCTTATTAAAAATCCTGAAATCCCGAAATATCATTTTCGCGGGTTTGTCGTCTTCCTTTATTTCGTCCGGATAAAAAGCATTTAACCCATCAGGACCTCCAAAAAATATCTCTCCATCTGATGTGCAAAGGGCAGATGAGGTGTTAAACTCTTTTCCCTGAAGTCCATCCGAGATAGTATAGTTTGTGAAACTAAAGTCGAATTGGTCCATATTTTGAATATTTTTCAATTCCAGTTTTGCAATTCCGTTTTTTGAACTTATCCAGAGATTCCTGTTTTTATCCTCGACGATTCCGTGAATACTGTTTGAAGGCAATCCGTCAGCGATAGTAAAATGGCGGAACGAATTATTGGAACGGTTTAAAACGTTTAATCCATTGTTTGTGCCCACCCAGAAGAATCCTCGACTATCTTCAAAACAGTTTGTTACGACATTATCAATGATGGATTTTAAATCGTTGGGTCTATTCTGCAGACAGGTAAATGATTTAGCATTGTTTTCAATACTTGATAACCCGAGGGTTGTAGAAATCCAAAGTGTTTTTCCCTTGTCCCGGTAAATTGAGGTGATATAGTCGTTGCAAATCTGACTGTTGTGTGAATTGATCCGATCAAATTTTCCTGTTCTCCGGTCTAACCGGTTCAGTCCGATGCCCAGGGTGCCAACCCATAGATTATTCTGGCTATCCTCTCCGATTCCATAGATCCTGTCATCAGAAATGGATGTTGAGTCTTCCGGTTTGTTTTTGTAAATTGTGAACTTGCCGGTAACAGGGTCCAGCATGTCAAGTCCTCCAAAATAAGTGCCAACCCATAGTTTGTTTTCATGGTCCCTGAATAGAGAAACTATAATATTGCTGCTTAATGAATTTAAAGACAATGGATTCGATTGGATCCGGCTAATTTTCTGAGTTGTCCTGTCAAGATAATTAAGACCTCCGCCGTCTGTCCCTATCCAGAGATTTTTGTGCTGATCTTCAATAATTGCATTTACATCATTATGACTAAGACTATTTGGGTCACCTGCAAGATTCCTGTAAATACGGAACTGATTTATGTTTTTTTTGTAATAATTTACCCCCTTCTTCGTTGTTCCTAACCACACAATTCCATCCTGGTCACAAAGGACATAGGATAGACCGTTTGATGAAAGTTTTTGATCGTCAAATGGTTGATGCCTTAAATTAGTCAGCGACAAGATCTTTTTATCCACAATAAATGCACCTCCACCATCAGCTGCAACCCAGATCAGACCATCTTCATTCTGCGAAATTGCACCAACACGTATCAATCCATCTGCCTGGCTAAACTTATCATTGAATTTACTGTTCCATACTTCCTGATTTAAATCAAACAGGTACAGTCCATTCAGGTTCCCAACCCATAAATCGTTATCACGATCAATAAACAGGCGGGTTAGACTATTTCTTGTGCTCTCATCATGATCCGGAATTTTGAACTTATCAAGAGTTTTTGAAGAATTGTTGTATTTAATGATAAATCCGTTTTTTGTACTCATCCAAATATTTCCATTTTGGTCGTGTACAATTGACATTATGCCGTTCAAGGGGGAAAGACAATTTGTACTATCAATTAACAGATGGTGGATTAATCCGGTTTGACTATTGTAGCAAAAGCATCCGCTATTTGTTCCAATCCAGTTATTTCCCTCCTTGTCAGAGGTTAATGCATTAACATATAATATGTCGCTGCAATTGTTTAGTACTGATGAAGTGTAATTTAAATTTTTAAATTCGTAAGTATTCCCATCGAGAATGCTTAACCCATAGGAGGTTCCAATCAGCAGGTTCCCTTTTTTATCTTCGGAAATTGCATTGATTGTATTTGCTGCTATTGAACCATTTATGGGATTTCCAGTTGTAAAATCCTCAATACTGGAGCCGTCGAACCGATTCAGTCCTGCATTGGTTCCAAACCAGACAAATCCTTTAGAGTCTCTGTAAACACACGTTATTTGATTCTGAGATAATCCGTTATTGACATTTAGATGAGAAAAGACATAACGGTTTTCCTGTGCAGATGCCTGTTTACCAGGAAAAAACAGGTGTAGAATTAAAATTACTGCAATTCTGATTCGCCATTTGAAAATAGCCGAAGAAAGAAATTTTCCTGAGAAAGATAGATTGAATAATTCAGGCTTTTTCAAATATCTCGGGTTAATTTTTGATTGTTAATTAAGGATCAATTTTAGATTAAATCAATGTGTTAAAAATACTAAAATGTAGAGAGATAACAACCATAAGAATGGCATAGTTTACATTTGACCCCCTTTTATGAAACAAATCACCCCCGTCACAAGTACAAACAACCTACTTTTAAGAACAAATGACACTCCTTAGGGCACATAATACAAGGTACATTTGAATACAAATTTTAACAAGGATTAACTAACGACTTGTAAAAATATTCACCCATTTATGAAGAATCAAAAATTCCTCTATCTTATTATCGAGGTGATCATCTACCTGATCATTATTGCCAGCATTCTAATTTTAATCAATAATTTATGAACTATTTCTAAAAATGTAAACCAGAAATCAAACTTGTTATTAATTCTTTAATTTTTAATCTTAAGTCTATGTATTTATGAAATCAATCAAAAATTGTTTTTCGCCAGGGGGAAAATGGACAGGAAAATTCCTGACTACGCTTCTTTTAATGGTTTTATTTGCAGGCATGGCCAATGCCCAGCAAAAGAGTGTAAACGGGAAAGTCACTGATGATTCAGGGACACCAGTGCCCGGAGCCACAGTAGTAGTTAAAGGGACCACTGTTGGGGCTATTACTGATTTGGATGGAAAATTTGCGATTACAGTTCCGGCAAATTCCAAAAACCTGGTTGTTTCTTTCGTAGGAATGACTTCACAGGAGATTCAGATCGGTAACCAAACGAATATTCAAGTAAAATTGTCCTCTCAAACCATTGGACTCGAAGAGGTGGTAGCTATCGGCTATGGTGTTCAGCGGAAAAAACTGGTTACCGGTGCAACAATTCAGGTTAAGGGTGAGGATATTCAGAAGATGAATACTGTTTCTCCGTTGACAGCTTTGCAGAGCCAGTCTCCAGGTGTAAATATCACAAAAGTTTCCGGTGAGCCGGGTGCCGGTTTTAAGGTGGCCATTCGTGGTATTGGAACAATTGGGAATTCGCAACCACTTTACATCGTAGATGGTGTTCCACGCGGAAACATTGACTATTTAACTTCGAGCGATATCGAATCAATTGATATCCTGAAAGATGCAGCATCGGCAGCAATTTATGGTGCAAGGGCATCCAATGGTGTAATTATGGTTACCACTAAAAAGGGTAAAGACGGGAAAGTATCTGTCACCTATGATGGTAGCTATGGAGTGCAGAATGTGTTCAGGTTGATGCCATTACTCGATGCGAAGCAATATTTGATGATTGAGAATGAGCAGCGGATGAATTCAAGCCTTCCACTTTATAATAAGGCTGATTATGAGGCATTACTTGCACCTGGGACCTATGAAAAGATTCAGGATGGTACCTGGAAAGGGACTAACTGGCTTAAACAAATGCAGAACAAGAATGCTCCGGTACAGTCTCATGCAGTAAATATTACAGGTGGGAATAAAGTATCGACCTTTTCAATCGGGTCATCGTATACTGACCAGGAGGGTATTTTTGGATCTCCTGTTCAATCAACCTTTGAGCGTTATACCCTGAGAATTAATTCAGAACACGTTCTTCTTCACAAGGATTTCGATATTATCAAAGTAGGAGAGAACCTCTCTTTCACCAATAATAATAACCACGGTATTGCTACCGGAAATATGTGGTGGAATGATATTGCATCTGCCGCACAAACCATGCCGGTTCTTCCCATGTGGGCCGATGACAAATCCGATGCTTCCTATCCTTACCATTATGCGATTCCATGGAACGGAAATACTTCCAATCCAACGGCCTCTATGATTTACAGGGGATCGAATATCTCTAAAAGCTTTAACCTGAATATGAATGCCCACGTGGAGATTCAGCCAATAAAAGGGCTAAAATACAGAAGTACATTTTCTGTGAATCCAAGTGCCTCCGCTTACAGAAGTTGGAATCCAACGTATAAATTAAGCTCTGTAAATGTTCAAACTTCAAATTCTGTAAGTCAGAGCTCCAGTTTTGGCGTTGGAGGATGGATGTTTGAAAATACACTGAATTACGACTTTATGGTTAAGGGTCTTCACCATTTTAATGTGTTGGCAGGTATGAGTGCTGAACGTTCAGGACTTGGTGAAGGAGAATCAATTACCAATTCAAACAGTGTTTTCAGCGATTTTCAACACGCATATATTAATAATGCCAATGTGGCCAGTACCGCCAGTATTGGTGGCAGTCCATGGACCAAAGGGGGTATCTTATCCTATTTTGGCCGTATTAATTACGATTATAAGGAGACCTACTTGTTGACACTTGTTATGCGTGCTGATGGTTCGTCGAACTTTGCGCAAGGACACCGCTGGGGATCTTTCCCGTCTATATCTGCTGGTTGGGTTGCAACAAACGAAAAATTCATGGAATCGACCCGGTCGTTTTTAGATTTTCTGAAGGTTAGGGGTAGCTGGGGACAAAATGGTAACCAAAGTATTCCCGGATTCCAGTATACTTCTCAAATTGCTTATAATACTGATAATACCCTTGCAAACTATTATTTTGGTTCCGGTAAAACTGTTCCAACGCTTGGTGCTTATCCGTTGAATATTCCTACTCCAAATTTGAAATGGGAAACTTCCGAACAGCTTGATCTTGGTTTTGATGCCCGCTTTCTGGGTTCACGGTTGAATGTGGCCTTCGATTACTACAAAAAAACCACAAAAGGTTGGTTGGTTGCAGCTCCAATTTTGGCCAGCTGGGGTGTTGATGCTGCACCGTTTATTAATGGTGGTGCAATTCAGAATAAGGGAATTGAACTTGGTTTGAACTGGAACGACCGCATAAACGGATTTAAATATAGTGTAAGTGGTAATTTTAGTTATAATAAGAATGAGGTTACCGATATCCAGAACAGTCAAAAACTTATCGCTGCTACCAATGTGAAGTTATGGGGTAATGGACCTTATATTGCACGCGCTCAGGTTGGGCAACCAGTGGGATATTTCTGGGGTTATAAAACAGCAGGCGTTTTTCAGAACAACGCAGAAGTTGCAGGTTATAAAAATTCAGCTGGTGTAGTAATCATGCCAAATGCAGTACCTGGTGATGTGAAGTTTGTCGATACCAATAAAGATGGAGTCATTGATGACAATGACAAGGTAAAAATAGGCGATCCTAATCCACATTTCATTTTCTCGTTGAACCTAAATGCTGAATATAAAGGTTTTGACTTATTGGTTTCTACTTATGGTGTTGCAGGCAATCAGATTGCGCGCGACTGGCATGATGCAGGTAGTCCGCAAAATAACTACACCACCGAAGTTTTAGGCAGATGGCATGGTGAGGGAACCTCTAACAGGCTTCCACGTGTTACCGATGGTTCGAGCATTAACCAACAGTATACATCTGACCTCTTTATTGAGAATGGCGATTATTTAAGAATCAGCAACGTTACGTTGGGTTACGATTTTAAGAAATTATTTAAATCGGTACCTTTAGAACAAATGCGTCTGTACTTTGCCGTTCAGAACCTATATACCTTTACTAAATATTCAGGTATGGACCCTGAGATTGGTACAAGTACCGATGATTCAAGTTATGGATGGACCAAAGGTGTCGATCTTGGATTTTATCCTAGTCCCAGGACATGTCTGGTTGGTATAAGTTTAAAATTTTAATACCCGATAAATTATGAATAAGATATTTTTATTTATAGCTACAAT
>CAIVCR010000104.1 GCA_903904515.1 uncultured Bacteroidia bacterium | reverse complement strand
TTCAGATTGACAAAGCCGGAAAATATTCTTTTTATGTTACTTCGAACGATGGGAGTAAATTGTATATCGATAATAATCTGCTTGTTGATAATGATGGCGAGCATGGGACCAAAGAGATGAGTAACTCCCTCAGTCTGGAAAAGGGAAGACACCTGATACGGATCGATTATTTTCAGAGTGGCGGACAAAAAACCCTTTTAGCTGCGTATAGCTCTGATGATATAAGGTATCAGCCAATACCTGAATCCATCCTGTTCAAATCAAGGGACTAATAATAACAACCAATCCGGACCGAAAAATTTCACCAATTAACAGGATTTGATACATTTGCACCGATTGTCGAAGTATGGAGAAAACGACGGAACAGCCGATTGATGCAGGATTTTAACTTTTAAAAGAAAAAACAGAGAAAATGTCTAATCAAGAAACTAATTCAGAAACTAAATTGCTGCGGGTTTTGTCCTTACGTGATATTGTCATTTATGGAATTATTCTCATTCAGCCTGTTGCGGCATTACCCTTGTATGGTCATGCCAACGACATTTCAAAAGGTCATGCTGTAACAACGATCCTCATTGCGATGGTCGCAATGATATTTACCGCTATTAGTTACGGCAGAATGGCAAACCGGTACCCTTCCGCAGGATCAGCTTATACCTATGTTGGCAAGGGATTACATCCCTATCTCGGGTTTGTTTCCGGTTGGTCGATGTTTATGGATTATATGTTTATCCCAATTATTTGCGTCATCTATACGAGCATTACCGCAAACCATATGTTGCCTTTCATCCCGTATGCGTTTTGGATCATTTTCTTTGTCATTGGTTTTACCTGGCTTAATCTGTTGGGAATCAGGATGGCATCGAGAACCAATACGATACTGATGATTGTAATGAGCGTGGTGGTATTCTATTTTATGGCAGCTGCAATCCGTTATATCTTTATTAAGAATGGTTTGGGAGGCTTGTTTTCAGTCCGTCCGTTTTATAATCCGGAGACTTTTTCCATAGGAGCTATTGGATCTGCAACCGCCTTAGCTTCATTGACCTATATTGGATTTGATGGGATTACCACGTTATCAGAAGAGGTAAAAAACCCCAGAAGGAACATAATGATTGGAGCAATACTGACCTGTCTGATTACCGGCATCTGGAGTGGATCACAGATTTACCTTGCCCAATTATCCTGGCCTGACTGGGCGTCATTTACTCAAGGATTGCCAGATGAAGTTGCGAAAAACAGTGCCCTGGATACCGCGATTATGTCGGTAGCTAACCGCATTGGAGGTGCATTATTAGACGGGTCCCTTTCAATCATCCTGCTTTTGGCCAGTATTGGATCAGGTGCAGCCGGTCAGCTTGGCGCTTCAAGGCTTCTTTTTGGGATGGGAAGAGACGGTGTGATCTCTAAAAAAATCTTTGGGCACCTGGATAAACACTCATCCCCAAACTATAATATCATGATCGTTGGAGGTCTGGTGCTACTTGGAGCAGTTTCATTGAATTACGAGGAGGCTGCCTTACTGATTAATTTCGGAGCTTTCTTTGCATTTATGGGGGTGAATGTAGCATCCCTGAGGGAATACTTCCTGAAGGCTGAAGTAAAAACAATTAAAGGGTTCCTGATCGATTTTTTACCAGCGGGGATAGGTTTTGTTTTTTGCCTCGGGATCTGGCTTAATTTGCCGCTGAAGACTTTTGTTATCGGAGGAACATGGATGCTCGGGGGGATTATCTACCTGGCTTTTCGTTCCAAAGGGTTTAAGGAAACCAATGTAATGATTGATTTTTCAGAAAAATGACCTTCCAACATTGCAGCAGTATAAAGCAATTGTTGTTCGTATATATGAGGAGACTGTCTAAAAAGTTGACAATGTTTAACCACAAGGGACACAAAAAAAAATTGCAATGAGCACAATTAATACTATTGCAATAAATTAATTTTGTGCCCCTTGGGTAAATCTTTGTGAACATTGTGGTAAACAATAATTTTGGACACTCTTTAAACCGGCTAACTGTTGATAAATGCTAACGATAAGATTGTTAATACTCCCGCTATTTAGTCTGATTATTTTCACAGGCTATGCTCAGAATAATACCCGAACCCAGGATTACACCAGGTTGGTTAATCCCTTTATGGGAACAGGCGATCACGGCCACACCTATCCCGGGACGGTTCTACCGCATGGAATGGTTCAGCTGAGTCCGGATACCCGCATGGAGAACTGGGACGGTTCATCGGGATACCATTACTCTGATAAAACGATCCTGGGATTTAGCCATACCCATTTGAGCGGAACCGGCGAACCTGAGTTTTGCGATATTCTGTTCATGCCCACAGTGGGAGAGGTTAAGCTTGTTCCGGGAGATGAGAATAAACCTGGTTCAGGCTACCGTTCGACGTTCAGTCATCAAAACGAAGAGGCATCCCCCGGATATTATAAAGTCTTACTCGATGAATATCAGGTTACAGCGGAACTCACTGCCACCGAGCGGACCGGTTTCCACCGTTACACTTTCCCTGAATCCCAAAATTCCAATATCATCATCGATCTGAAGCACCGGGGGCATATTGTTAATTCAAACCTGCAGATCTTAAATGACTCAACAATTTCAGGCTTTACTGTGACAACCAAATGGGCGGTCGATAAGCACGTCTATTTTTATGCAAGATTTTCAAAACTGTTTAAGAAGTTTGGAATTGCAGTAAATGATTCTCTTGTTGAAAAAATAACCAATGCTGAGGGGAAGAACGTCAAAGGTTTCTTCACTTTTACTACGAATGCAAAAGAGCAGATTCTTATGAAAATTGGGATCTCAGCAGTTAATGTAGAGGGTGCCAGGAAGAACCTGGAAGCAGAAAATGCGGCGTGGGACTTTTCTCAGATTAAGAATGAAGCCAATAAAAAATGGAATCAATACCTTTCCAAAGTAGAAGCTGAGGGTGGAACAGAAAAGCAGCGCCGTATCTTTTACACTTCGCTCTATCATGTTGCACTGGCTCCAAACCTGTTTATGGATGTCGACGGGCAGTTTCGTGGAGCCGATCACCAGGTTCATCGTGCCGAAGGATTTACGAATTATACTATCTTCTCATTATGGGATGTCTTCAGGACCCAAATGCCAATTTTAACTATTATTGAGCCGGCCCGGATGAACGATTATATGCGGACATTTGTGGAGATGTATCGCATTGGCGGAAGTTTGCCAATCTGGGAGATCCAGGGTACACTTTCAGGTAACATGATTGGCAAACACTCGCTCCCTTTGATCCTCGATGCTTACAATAAAGGGATCCGGAATTTCGATGTTGATCTGGCGTACAAAGGGATGAAAGAGGCCATGGAGCATCTCGAATATTACAACAATCTGGGATTTATCCCTGCCGATATCGAAGGGACCGGTGGCTCGGTGGCAAAGGTGATGGAATATTCATTCAACGAATGGTGCATGGCCGAAATGGCGGAAAATCTGAATAAACACGACGATTACCTGCTTTATCAGCAACGCGCACAGTTTTATAGAAACATGTTCGATCGTTCGACCGGTTTTATGCGTCCTAAAAACAGTGATTACACCTGGGTGAAACCCTTCGATCCCGCAGAACCAAGCGGTCATTTTGTGGAGGGTAACTCCTTTCAATACAGTGCCTTTGTCCCTCATGACGTGAGTGGGTTGATTAATCTGCAGGGTGGGGATGCTAAATTCGCCCAGTGGCTGGATACTCTTTTTACCCACAAAAGCAGGTTTGACAAAAATGTGGTGGATGCGAGCGGTTTGATAGGACAGTATGCCCACGGAAATGAACCGAGTCATGAGATTGCCTACCTCTATAATTATGCGGGGGCGGCTCCGAAGACACAAAAATATGCGAGTGAGATTTTGAGCTCTCTCTACGATGATGCTCCTGCAGGTCTGAGCGGGAATGAGGATTGCGGTCAAATATCGGCGTGGTATGTGATGAGTGCAATGGGCTTTTACTCCGTTCTTCCGGGAGAACCTTCCTATTCAATCGGATCCCCATTATTTGATAAAGTCACTCTAAACCTTGAAAACGGGAAGCGGTTTACCATACGGGCAAACCATGTCGGGGCGAAAAACTGCTATATTCAGTCGGCCACCCTGAACGGAAAACCTTATTCCAAATCGTGGTTTAAACATCAGCAGATCCTTGATGGGGGTGAATTCGTATTTGAAATGGGCGAAAAACCCAATTATAACTGGGGTACTTCAAAAGCAGACCGGCCATTCACCCAAAAGCTTGTCGCTGCCGTTGCGATGCCGTGGTATAAAATTAAGGAGAATTACTTTTTTGATAAGGCAACAATTACCCTCGGAAGCGATACCGAAGGACCCGCAATTTATTATACGGTTGACGGAAGTGAGCCAACCACCCAATCAGCCAGATACTCAAAACCGTTTGAACTAAGTAACACCTCCGAAATTAAGTTTTTCGCAAAAAAGAGTGGCCTGCTGACCAGCACAATTGTAGGTGCAAAAATTGAAAAGCTCACAAAAATTGAGCTCACTCAGTTTAAAAATTATGACGGGGAGCATTTAAAGCCAGGATTAAGCTATTCCTATTTCGAGGATCATGTGATGTATGTCGATGAGCTCGATAAGCTTAAGCCTAAGAAGAGTGGGATAACCCCCGACTTTAATATCGATGAGCGTGAAAACGACAGACTTTTTGCATTTACTTACTCCGGATATATTAAAATTCCCCGCGACGGAGTGTATACGTTTTTTCTCTCAACCAATGATGGTGGTGTCCTGTATATGGATGGAAAGCGGTTTATCGATGCAGATGGTCCGCGTACGGCAACTCCTTCATCCCGAACAGTTTCATTAAAAGCAGGAACCTATGAGATTGGAGAAAAGTATTTTCAGATGGGTGGTGGTTTTTCGAATGTGGTGAGCTGGAAGGGACCCGGAATCACAAAAGAGGTGATTCCTTCGAATGTGCTCTTTCACAAATTTAAATGAGTACGATGATATTAAAGACAAATGGATGATTCTGAAGCGAAATAGAAGGTCAGGACAAGTCTGCAAGACTTGAATTTGAATGACCTCCGGTGAAACCGGAGGTAGAGGAATACTCCTTTTCTGGAACCCCGAAGCGGGTTCAGCTATTGACAGAATATAATTTAAAAATATGGTTAGCAAGGTTTAATTATGAAAAATAAAATCAAATGGGGTATCCTGAGTACAGGTCATATCTCGAAGAAATTTGCCGATGCCCTGGCAATACTGCCCGATGCGGAGCTCGCTGCAGTTGCATCCCGGGATCTTGAAACTGCCCAAAAATTTGCTGAAAAATTTAAAGTTCCCAAAGCCTATGGAACCTACGAGGAACTTGCCGGTGATCCCGATATCGACGTGATTTATATTGGAACGCCTCACACCTTTCACCTCGAAAATAGTATGATTTGTATGCGGAAAGGGAAGGCTGTGTTGTGCGAAAAAGCTTTTACCATTAATGCCGCTGAAGCCAGGGAGATGGTCCGTGTGGCACGTGAAGAGAATGTCTTTCTTATGGAGGCGATGATCACTCGTCATGTACCTTTAATAAAGAAGGTTTTAGGATGGATAAAAGAGGGCCGGATCGGGGAGGTGCGTATGGTGCGGGCATCGCGGTGCGCACGAGGTGTATTTCCTCCGGGAGCGCGGCAAATGAATCCCGAGTTAGGTGGTGGTAGTCTGCTTGACGTGGGTGTTTATGTAATCTCTTTTGCATCAATGATCTATCAGAAATCACCCGTCGAAACTGTAGGCGTCAGCCATATTGGTGACTGGGGGTCCGATGAACAGGGTATTGCAGTCCTGAAGTATGGGAATGGCGAAATTGCCGATTTGTCTTTTGCCCTAAGTACAGCAGCTGTCAATGAGGCTTATATCTTTGGTACGGAGGGATACCTTAAAATTGAAGATGTTTTTGCAGTCCCCACGAAGGCTTCATTAGTCATCAACAAGGCAGTTGCAGAGGTACTTGAAGAGCCCATCATCGGCAACGCCCTCAATTATGAAGCCGAAGAGGTGATGCGCTGCCTCAGGGCCGGGCTCAAAGAATCCCCGCTTATGCCACTGGATGAATCGGTTCAGATTATGGAAATCATGGATAATCTGCGGAAGCCATGGGGATTGGTTTATTCAAACGATAAAAAGGAATAAAGGGAAAGATTATTTCTCAAGGTGACACAAGGCAGCTGCAGGAATCTCCTGTTTTGGAATTCCCGGTCCCTCCCAGCTCACGATGTTAAATTTTCGGGCCCCTAACTGGAAATACTTTTCGAGTACTTCATACTTGCCTTTACGAAGGGCAACAGTCCTTAAACCGCCACTCAAAAATGGCTTACCATCGATGTAAAGCGTACACCTGTCGTTTACCTTTATCGAAAAGGTGTAAATGCCATCCCGAGGAACATCGAGATATCCCGAGTAGATATACCCAAAATAATCTTCGCGTTTGCGCTGATCAATCGTGAAGTTAGGAATAACTCCCGTTTGAAGTGGAGTAAGTTTATCAAGGTCGTCGACATCCATTACCTGGGCATGATAATACCTGTAATTTAAACCTCTGATAAATTTGCCTTCTCCCTCCCGGTTTTTGAGTTTTTCATACTCCAGCTTATTGACTATAACAGATACAGGCAAGCTTGGCAGGAGCCCCGTTTTATAGGCTGCAAATCTTAAATCTGTGGTTTTATTCACGATTACGGGAGAAGTATAAAGCACTGAATTCTCGTTTGGCCGGTTGCCATCTGTGGTATAATAAATCTTTGCCTGCGGATCATCACTATTAAGTATAACCTTCCCACTCTTTTGAAAATATTCATCAGTTGTGACAGCATAAGGGAGTATTTCTGCAGGTTCATATTTCCCGCTCGCCGGACGATCATCCTTTGATGATCCCCAGCTTTTATTTGGAGCGGGACCCATTTCAAAAACCAGTTTTGCGCCATCCAGGATATCCTTATGAGTAAACCAGGATTTGGAATAGGGTGCTCCATTAAGTGTAACTGACTGAATATATTTATTTTCTGAAGATGTATTTTTAGCGATGACTGTGAATTTCTTCCCGTTTTCCAGGTTGATCGTTACCTGATCAAAAATAGGTGTGCCAAACGTATATTCGGGTGTTCCCGGACAAACCTGGTAAAACCCCATTGCACTTAAGATATACCATGCCGACATTTGGCCACAATCTTCGTTGCCGCTTAACCCATTGGGTTGATCATCATACAACGTGTCAAGAATTTGGCGTATGATAGCCTGACTTTTCCAGGCAGCTCCTGCATAATTGTACAAATAGGCCATATGATGACTCGGCTCGTTACCATGCGCATATTGGCCGATCAACCCTGAAGCATCAATTACATTTTCGTCGTGTTTCGATTGCTTCGTGAAAAGGGTGTCCATCCAGGCGGTAAATTTCTGATCACCGCCAATGAGATCAATGAGTCCGTTTACATCATGAGGTGCAAACAGGCTGTACTGAAAGGAGTTCCCTTCAACGAAATGCTCGCTCCCCTCAGACGGATCAAAAGGGGCCACCCATTTGCGGTCTGAATTTTTAGGCCGCATAAATCCTGTTGAAGCGTCAAACATGTTTTTGTAAAATTGAGCACGATAGCTGTAATCCTGAAAATCCTCCTCCTTGTTCAATAATTTTGCCATGCGCGAAACACTCCAGTCGTTGTAGGAATATTCCATAACCTCCGACACCGAACCGCCCTCCTTATCAGCTGGAATAAATCCAAGGTCCTTATAATAACCGATATCCTGAACCCGCTTTTTCATCGCTTCAAAAGCCGCTTTTTCATCAAATCCGCGAATCCCTTTTTCATACCCGTCTAAAATAACGGAATGGGTATGGTACCCGATCATCGTTGCAGTATTGTTTCCGGCAAGCTCCCATTGTGGCAGCACTCCGCTGATGCGGTACATCTCGAGAAATGTCTTAATAAATTCCTGGTAACGGGCAGGATCAATAATTGTATAAAGTGGCATATTGGCCCGGAAGGTGTCCCAAAGGGAGAAGACTGTGTAATTTGTAAATCCTTTAGCAGTATGAATTTCATGGTCCACGCCACGGTATCTGTTGTCAATGTCCATAAAGATATTTGGAGCTATTGCCGTATGATACAAGGCCGTGTAGAATATCCGTTGCTGTTTCTCCGAACCGCCCACAACATCAATTTTTGATAAAAAGGTGTTCCAGTTTTCTTTGGCATTACCGGCCACTTTCTCAAAATCCCATCCCGGGTTTTCTGATTCTAGATTCCCTTTGGCACCAGCTATATCGACTGCTGAAATACCTATTTTCACAAGAACTTCCTCTTTAGCTTTCGTCTGAAACTGAACAAAAGCTCTGATATTGGTCCCCTCCGCTTTTTTAATCCCTTCAACCAATTTATCATCCAGGGCTATACCTGTTGCCTTAAACGGTTTTGAAAACTTCGCATAGAAATAAACATACTGATCGTCGGCCCACCGTTTCGACCGGCGCAATCCCTGAATCTCGGTATCGCTGATTATTTCGATATTGGATTCAATCACATGATCCCTGTTTTTCAGGTCGATAATGATATTTGAACTATCCGAGGCGGGGAAAGTATAGCGGTGGAATCCTGAACGGGTAGTGGCTGTAAGTTCAGCTTTCACCTGATCATCATCGAGAATAACGCTGTAATACCCGGGTGTGGCATGCTCATTGGCATGACTAAAAGCAGAGCGGTAGCCCGACTTCGGATTGTTTTCATCACCGGGTAAGATCTGCACCTTGCCAACGGTAGGCATCAGCAAGACGTCGCAATATTCTGGGGCACCGGTTCCGCTCAGGTGGGTCTGGCTGAATCCCATAATTGTTTTATCGGAGTAATGATACCCTGACGAGCCATCCCAGTCCTCCCAACGTGTATCAGGACTGATCTGCACCATTCCAAAAGGAACAGTTGCACCGGGAAAGGTATGGCCGTGCCCGCCGGTTCCAATAAAAGGATCTACATGTGAAGTATAATCAGGTCTGCTGTTTTGTTGAGCGCAACCTGCAAGAGTTAATAAAATTACAGGGAGGAATAGTTTCATAGTTTGGTTTATCGGATAAAATACGCTTTGGAGAGCTTCTGCCAGTTGCCAACAGCAAGAAGCCTTAATCCCTCGTAAAACATTAGTTCTGTTAAAAATAGCTATCTCCTGAGCCAATAAATTCAATTATATTGGCTAATCCGCATTAAATATTGTTATTCAAGTAATTTAATCGATGATTTTAGTCTTCGCTCCAATTCATCAGTCGTGATCTCTTCTAAGGTGGCCTGTGAAGTATTACTGAACCATCCACAAAAAAGCACCTCTCTTGACGAAACTGATTGGACCACTTTCCAACAATAAGAAGGAACTGCAATCTTTCCAATCTTCTGGTTTCCGAAGAAGCCCCCGCAGATGATATACAATTTTTCGGATTGTGACCATTTTCGGATTTGAGTCTCCATTTTTTTCCAGACCCCTCTGTTGAGATTTGGAGTTTGGGGCAAGCAGTTATAATACCTGAATGTGAGTTCATCTTTCACGCAATCAAATGCAAAATCTTCAGCATTGGCTAAATGGCCTCTATCAAAATGGCTCCCTTTATAATCTTCATCTGTGGCACAGTCAAGAGCAGGCTCATCATTTTTAAAGCGCAGATTTTTCCGGTCGCAATCGCCTCCCCCCTTATACAAATAGTAGCTTACATAATTCGATTCATGATAGATATTGCTGAAATTAGCTTTGTAAATACCTTTGTCGACAATGAGTTGCGCGAAGACAGTACCCCATAAACAGAGAATCAGGGAAATAGTCAGAATCGTTCTTTGCATTTTCATAAATTTAATAGGGAAGCGTAATCAATAATCAAAGTAGGAATCATTAATTTTTATTTCTATTTGTCGGTTGTTAGTGTGAAATTAACCTTTTTTTATTTTAAGCGATTAACCTTTTTTCCCATATCTTTGAAATCATTAGAAATAAATAAAAACACCACCATGATTAAACAAACTGCAATATTGTTCTTTTGCATGGTAATACTGTTCAGTACTCTAAAGGGGCAGGAAGTTATCCCTTTATATAATGGGGAGATTCCCAATTCAACCTCCTATCCGATGAAAGAAGTTACCCTGAACTGGGACGGCCAATTTGGAGGATACAAAAATATTTCAAAACCAACATTGGAAATCTACCTTCCCTTCAAAGAACAGGCCAATGGTTCAGCTGTCGTTATTTGTCCAGGTGGTGGTTACGGAATGGAGAGCTATCGTTTGGAGGGGCTAAACATTGCCAAAACTTTTATAAATCACGGAACTGCAGCTTTTATCCTTAAATACCGGCTACCATCCGATTCAATTATGCCCGATAAGTCAATTGGTCCGTTACAGGATGCACAGCAGGCGATTAAGGTAGTTCGGCAGCAGTGCAAAATGTGGAATATCGATCCGAACAAAATTGGGATTATGGGTTTTTCTGCAGGTGGACATCTGGCATCCACTGCCGGCACCCATTTCGATAGCTGCCTGGTCGCCAATGATCAGCACACCAGTATTCGCCCCGATTTCATGATCCTTATCTATCCGGTGATCTCGATGACCGATAAGCTTACCCATACCGGTTCAAGGAAGAATCTGCTGGGAGAAAATCCCACATCGCAGCAACTCGATTTTTTCTCGAATGAGCTCCATGTGACCGATCAGACTCCACCAACCTATCTGACCCATACTGGTGACGACAAAGTTGTGGATGTGGATAACAGCATTGTTTTTTACGAAGCCTTAAGGCATCATAATGTAGCGGCAGAGCTGCACCTCTTTCCGAAGGGCAACCATGGGTTTGTATTGTCAATACCCACTGAAGAGTGGATGACCCCGTTGTTTCTGTGGATGAAGGGTAATAAATGGATGAATTAAAACCAACTAAAAAACAACCAGGGCAAAGGGTTTAATATTTTAAAAGGAATACTTTTCGCCACCAAAACACCAATCCGTCAGCTGACGGACAAAAAGGCACCAAAAACATTAGTTTTTACGTAGATTCTATTTTGAAAGAAACGCATCGATCCTTAGTTTAATATTTTGCCGGATATTCATCCAGAAAAGGTTGTAATCGTAGATATGCAGGTCTTTAATCCGGGCTTTCTTCTCGTCCAAAACTCCGTCAGTGTCAACCCATAGAATTTTAGCGGTTGGTTCAATTTCTGTTCCAACCGAATGGGGAATAATTTTTCTGAATCCCATCATAATCCCTTCGTGTAAATCAGGTGATGCAGGATCCCCGGAGGTTGTCCAGGTCAACGGATTGACGCAAACCGAATTCCCCTTTTCGGCTGCAGCACCTTTGGGAATCTCCCCCTTCGCGTAACTGCGCCATCCGACATAACAGCCGGTCTGATCGGCATGATCACCTAGGGGAAGCTTCTTAAAGGCATTTTTTTTGATCTGATATCCGATCACATAGGCACAAACCAATCTTTTGCATAAAGGTTTTCCGTCAAATAACTCCTGTAAAAGCCTGATTGCATGAAGACTCCCCTGGCTGTGGGAAGCTATTATAATCGGACGATTCTTATTGTAATTTTTGAGGAAATAAATAAATGCTTTACGGACATCACTGTATGCCAGATCGAACGCCTGATTCGCTGATGGAGTCCCGTAAACATAAAACGACTTCATATTTGCCTGGCGATAGCGGGGGGCAAAGACACGGCAGCTTCCATTAAAGACCGTTGTCTGAAACAGGATTGAGCGTGAATCGGTCTCATTATTTACCACCGTATCGCGCAGATCAGCATTCCAGGCGGCAGTTTTAGCCTCTCCAAAAAACGAGGTGGGATGGATAAAAAACACATCGGCCCGCTGATCCCTGATTTCATTTTTTAAAAAATCGGGGATACTATCGCTGGTATCTTCTTTAAACGGGGAGGCCGCCCAATCATGAAGATTGCTGTAATCGGGTTCAGGACCACTGTTTTCAACCGCATCCCTGTCCAATCGTTTTTCAACAATCTTTTTAAAGATCCTCCCCCGGTTTACGGATGGAGTAAAGGCAAAAAGAGTGAGCGCTATTAAAATAAAAAGCAGTTTTTTCATGAATGAATTCTTAAAGATCCAAATAAAAATATGCCACCAAAACACAAAGGCACCAAAGAGGCACCAAAAATCATGCATTAAATTTATTGATGAACCGGTAGTTTAGTCATTTCAAAGCGCAACGTCCCACCTTTGGCGATCTCTGAATGGAGAAGCCAGTAACGGTCGAGAAGCACATCATTCAGCCATACTGTCTTGACATATTTATTTTCCGGACCATAATTATTTGCAATAATAGTCAAAACTTTATCCCCAATTTTTATCAATGACTTTTGAAACAGAGGTGCTCCGATCTGATACTTGTCAGATCCGGCTACAGGATAGATCCCCATTGAACTCCAGACATACCACGATGACAAGGTCCCGGCATCATCATCACCATCAATACCTTCATAGCCTGAACCATATTTATTCTCAAGGATCCAGCGTACCCATTTCTGGGTTAGGTCAGGTCGTCCTGCAGCATTAAACAGGTAGGCGGAATGCAGATCGGGTTCATTGCCGTGCCAGTAATACGAACCCGGACTGAAGGTTCCCCGCTTCGGATCGGAAAGTTCAAAGAAATCATTAAGCTCACTCACAAAATATTCCCTGCTTTTAAAAAGTGATATCAGCCCTGCAGGATCAAAGAAAAGTGCATATCTCCATTGCAACGCACTCCCTTCGACATATGCGTTCGTATATTCATGGTCAAAATCGAGATAGGTTAATTTCAACGGGTCAAACTTCTTAACAAATTCTCCAGTGGTTGTCTTTGGATGGAAATACTGCGTTGCTGGGTTCCAGATATTCCGGTAAAACTGCGAATGATCGGCAAACAGCTTCACATCGTCTTTATGTCCTAAGGCATTTGCAAGCTTTGAAATCGCATCATCGGCATAGCAATATTCGAGGGTCTTGCTCACCGATTTATCCATCAGGTCATCGGGGCAGTATTTATATTTTAAACAGTCTGCCATTCCTCCTCTGGGATTGTAACCCTCCTTCCTCACTTCAATACCCATCGCGGCCTTACGCATCGATTGATAAGCAGTTTCTGCGTCGAAATTCTTAATCCCCTTAAGGTACGATTCAGTAATCACAATATCAGCAGAGGCGCCCAGCATAGAGCCGGTATAACCGCCACCTGCCGGCCATCGCGGCAATGCACCACCCTGCTCGCACATTTTCACAAGCGATACCATCATATCGCGCTGTTCCGAAGGTGCAATCAGGGTAAATAAAGGGTGAATAGTCCGGAAGGTATCCCACAAAGAGAGATCCGTATAATAGTTAAAGCCAGATGTTTTATGAATCTGCTTGTCAAAACCAAGGTAGTCGCCATTTACATCGTTAAAAATGGTGGGCATCTGCAATGAATGGTAAAGAGCCGTATAGAAAATATGTTTCTGATCATCAGTTGCCCCTTCGATTTTTATTGTCGCAAGTTTATCTTCCCAGAGCTGCCTGGTACGACTGACAATCGTATCAAAGGCGACCGCGCCAGCTTCTGCATCCAGATTTGCACGTGCATTTTCAATACTTACGTACGAAATTCCTAGTCTGAGTTCTACAACCTGATCCTTTCCAACTTTATTAAATCGGAGATCTGCCCCTATTTTATCTCCTTTTGTATTGGTTTGATTTTTGAAAATTTCTTCTCCTGACCAGAGGTCATATCCCGAGAAAGGTTGACTAAACCTCGCCAGAAAATAAGCTTTTAGTCCACCATAACGCCCCGAAAAAGAGTCAAATGTCTTAATCGTTCCGGTAACTTCATGCTTCTCAGGATAGATATTCACCTCCCCATCAGCAGATCGGGCATGTCCCAATCCGTTTGAGACATCAATCAGGATATGGGGGACCTCATCTTTAAAGAACGTATAACGATGGATTCCCACGCGGGCGCTTGCAGTCAACTCGGCGAGTATTCCCTGCTCCGGAAGTTTGACCGCATAATATCCCGGAAATGCGACCTCGTCTTTATGCGAAAATTCACTGTAATGTCCTTCGCTATAATTTTTCTGACTCTTACCACCAATGGACGGTATCACCCTGAATAGTCCACCTTCATAGGCCCCCGTACCCACCAGCCGGGTATGACTGAATCCCATTATCTTATGATCGCCATAATAGTAGCCTGCAGTACTGATACTTCCCCCCTCTGCCCACAATGGGCTCATGAAAAATTCGGTATCGGGACTGAGCCTCACCATCCCAAATGGAACGGTTACCCCGGGAATATCATCGGCACTTGTATACGTTGGAAACCCACCGGTTCCGATGAACGGATTAACCCATTTCCCAAATTCTCCCGGTTTTGCGGCGACCTGCATCTGCCCCTGCTTTACCCCTACGGTACGCTGATAGCCAATGTAGAAGTATAATATGACTACCGCGAAAATCGAAATTAGGACTAAAATAAAATAAGCCAGATATTTGAGTATTCTTTTCATCTGTAAATAATTTGTTTTTTAAAGGTCAGAAGGAATCGAAGATCAGCGAAGCTAATTGCCATGGTGATAATTTCATTTTGGTTTGTGATTTCTCAACCATGGCTATTCCACTTAATCATTATATTAAACCTTATCCGACACGTACTTCCCGTTCAATTATTATCAATATGTGAAAAAAAATAAGGTTATTTATGATGAAATAATACGGATGAAGGTATTTCTTCCTTGCCTATTCCGGGCCCCTGCCACGATACTTTCAAACCTTTACCTCCACCCTCCTGGAAATACTGAACCGTAACCGGATGGAGTCCGGCTTTTAATGCCACCGGCTTATAGATTTCGGCCAAGGGGTGCAGACCATCATTATTGATCAGCAATCGGTTATCGATCAGTAACCGGCCGCCATCGTTTGTGGCCAGGTAGAGCGTATAAAGCCCGTCTTTCGGTATTCGGATAAATCCCTCGTAAATAAAGGCAAAAAACTGTTCGCTTTCGCGTAGCTCAATAGTGAAATCAGGCACGATCCCCGATTTTAATGGTTTCAGTTTAAGAAATTCATTCACCATCCTGAAAGAACCCTGAAAATAGTTAAATGACAGGCCCGGCTCCACCATTCCCGGAAGGATAGGCTGGGTCATCCCTTCCCTGACAATATCGACCCGGGAGGATAAACTTTTTTGATCTCCTTTATAGGCAACCATCTTAATCGTTGTAGTTTTGGTTACGATAAATGGTTCGTGATATACTGTTGATTCTCTGTCGGGCTCAGAACCATCGGTTGTAAAGTGCACCTCAGCCCCGTTCGTATTGCACGCCAGCTTAACGAGCTGTTGGGTTAAGAACATCCGGTTTGTATTGATAATGGAAGGTGTAGCCACAATTGGAGCAATATCCATAATCTGAGGATGATCAGAATTAGCAGCCCACGATTTATTTGGTTCGGCCCCCATAATCAGTTCAAGCTTTCCCCCTTTTGCGATTTCCGAATGTCTGATCCAGAATTGATCCAGCGGTTTACCATTCAGATTGGCAGCCTGGATATACCGGTTTTGAGAGGAGCTGTTTTTTGCTTCAATGACAAATTCGCCACCTTTATAATATTTCGGATCGAGCTGAATCGTTATTTTGTTAAAAATGGGTCCCGAAAGTTCATAGGCAGGTTGGGTAGAAGCGCCTCCGTCCATCTCGAAAAGCCCCATGGCACTCATCACATACCACGCCCCCATCTGACCTTCATCTTCATCACCCGGATAACCATCCAAGGGAGTGGTCCCATAATATTTGTCAAGGATCTCGCGAACCCAATATTGGGTCAGCCACGGTTTGCCAGAATAGTTGAAGAGCCATGCCGCCTGCATGTTAGGTTGATTGCTGTGATTTACAAATTTACTGGTAAAGATGGGTAATGACTTTTTAAATCCGGCTTCAAGACGGTTATTGAACTCATCCTTTCCCATTAAATCGATTAATCCCTTGAGATCATGAGGTACAAACCAGCTGTATTGCCAGGCATTGGCCTCCACATAATCGCGGGTCCCAAAATTATCCTCTTTTCCAACGGCACTCACAACTGGTGAAAACTCTTCGAGCCAGGGACCACCTGCATATTTCGGGCGCACATAACCGGTCGATTGATCAAAGACATTGCGGTAATTCTGCGATCGTTTCATGAAATAGGTATAATCGTCCATTTTACCCAGCGATTTGGCCATTTGGGCAACACACCAATCGTCAAAAGCATACTCAAGAGTTGATGAGACAGGGCCTTCATCAGCAGGAATATAACCCATGTCCATATAAGGGACCAGATTTCTGTTCCCAACATATCCGCCACATTCATGCGGTTTGGAAGGTGTTGTCTGAATCTCCTTCATCGCTTTAAAGGCTTTGTTCGCATCGAAATTCCGGATCCCTTTTTGCCAGGCTCCAACAATGAGTGGAATTTCGTGTTCAGCCACCATAATCGATGAATATTCAATGCCTGCCGGGCCATTCGAAAGCCATCCACCCTTGTCGTAAATTTCAAGTAATGACTTCACCCATTTTTCGTTCACTTCAGGGGTAACCAGGCCCCAAAGCTGATTCAGATTCCAGAAGGTCATCCAGAATGCATCGCATCCCATAACCGGTGATTCCGGATCGGCAAGCAGTTGCTCTTTTTCACACATATCCAGATATTTACCGTTTGCATCGCTGTAAATAGTGCGTGCGGTATACGAGTGGTACATATTGGTATAAAATTTCATCTTGTCGCTCTCTGTTCCACCTTCTACCTTGATCTTTCCAAGAAGGTTATTCCAGATCTCCCTGGCGCTTTGATGAGCTGCATCAAAATCCCAGTTAAACTTCCCCATTTCCAGATCCAGATTCAATCGCGCCTGTTCGGTACTCACATAGGATATCGCGGTTTTCATTAAAATAACCGGGTCATTACCCAACTTAAATTTCACAAATGCACCGATATCTTCGTCTTTAGATATCTGTATTTCATTGGATTGAATCAGAATCTCACTCCCCTGCCATCCTCCCATAACCTCGAAGGGGCGGTTAAACCGGGCTACAAAATGGAGTTTATAATCATTAAATCCGGCAATATGGTGAATCCACCCTTCAATTTCGGTATCGCTGACTTTGCGTATACCACCACCTACCGTTAGCGGTTTTTCCTCCATCGGTATTTGAAGATCGAAGATGATGTGGCCATCCTGGTTTTTCGGGAAAGTGTAGCGTTGAAATCCACCACGCGTTGTTGCGGTTAGTTCCGCGTTTATTCCATAATCCTCCAATAAGACCGAATAATATCCGGGTGAGGCCTTTTCGCTGCTATGGTTTATTCGTGAGCGATAACCGTTTTCGGGATGCTCCTTTGTTCCGGGTAAAATCTTAATCTTTCCGGTTGCCGGCATCGTCAAAAAACTTCCCATCGACCAGGAGTGGACATGTCCAAACCCGCAAACACTGTTGTTTTTATATTCATACCCTGCATCAAAGGCATAATCATCGGTATTATCCGGACTTAGTTTGACCATTCCAAACGGGAGGCAAGGTCCCGGAAAGAGCATCCAGCGGTTACCCGATGTCCCCAGAAACGGATCGACATAATCGACAGGTTGCTTTTGTTGCGAGCATCCATAAGATGTTGCAATAACCAAGATAAGAATAATTTGGTGAAAGGTTTTCATAACAAATCAGGTTTGCTTTAAAGATTAGTTACTTTGGTTCTTTTGCCACTAAAACACCAATCCGTCTGACGGATGGTGGCATTTTTTATTTCGAATGATCGGTAAACAACTCTTCTGCTTTAATCTCATGCTTCTCCATTCCCGGACCCGACCAGCTAACTTTTAGCGCTTTTCCTCCGCCACACTGGAAATATTTTACAAGAATCTGATGAAGACCAGCTTTCAGACCAACCCGTCCTGGTTCTTCCACTGCACCATGATTAGCATCATTTTCAATTAGTTCCTTACCGTCAATATAAAGTTTGCTTCCATCATTGGAGATCAGGAAGAAATTGTAGATTCCATCTTTGGGAACCTCAATATAACCCGTATAGCGGTAGCCATAATAATTATCCCTGGGGGCAATCTTAATGCTGAAAATGTCGGTGATGCCCGACGAAATAGGTTTGCTTATATCAAAATCATCTGTTGTAACGAAAAACCGTTCAAAATAGTCATAGGCTAATCCTGGCATCACCTTTGGATTACCGGCAGATTCACTTAAATCGGCCTTTTTAAAATCTATGGAGATGACCACAGATGGCATTTTATTCTTTTCGAACGATTTCATTTCCAATACACAGGACTTGTTAAGCGTAAACGGAGCCGTGTAGATCTTTGATCCTTCAGCGGGCTCGGACCCATCAAGTGTATAGCGGATTTCTGCACCATCTGATTCACAGGCCAGAAACACTTCGGTTGATTCACCGAATAAGGCTTCGCCCAATTCAACATAAGGAAGCCGGGATACAGGTTCTCCATTCTCTGAATAAGGGCGTTCCTGTGGACGAATTCCCCATTGTTCATTGGGCTTTGGCCCCATTTCGAAAACCAGTTCCGAGCCATTCATAATATCATCATGACGCAGATAGGAATTTGAATATCCTTTCCCGTTTAGGGTAGCTGATTGGATGAATTTATTGTCACCCGAGTTATGATTGGCCTTAACCACAAACCTCTTCCCATTCTCAAGATGAATGATCGCTTTGTCAAACAAAGGGGAGCCAATGGCATAGATTGTCTGTCCCGGAGCCACCGAATAGAAACCCATTGCACTCAGGATATACCAACCCGACATCTGACCGCAATCTTCATTTCCAGCTAATCCTTCAGGTTTGTCTCTGTATAACTCTGTCAGAATCTGTCGGACCAGCTTTTGGGTTTTCCAGGGTTCCCCCACATAATCATAGAGGTAGGCCAGGTGATGCCCCGGTTCATTCCCGTGCCAGTACTGACCGACAGAACCTCTCTCATCGCTTCCCTTTTTGAGGGTAAACAGCACATCAAGCCATTTTGAAAACTGCTTGTCACCTCCCTCCAGGGCAATTAGTCCCTTTGAATCATGGGGGACAAACATATACTGGTATGCATTTCCTTCGGAATAGGCTGAGTTCACAAGCGGATCAAACGGCGCCAGCCAGCTGCGGTCCATCTTCTTGCCCCGCATAAAACCCGTGGAAGCATCAAACACATTTTCATAATTGTGGGCGCGCTGATGATAGGTCAAATAATCATTTTTTAAACCCATCTCTTTGGCCATCTGAGAGATGCACCAATCGTCGTAACAATATTCAAGTGTCTTGGAGACCGATTCACCCTGTCGGTCACAAGGTAAAAAACCGATCTTTTTGTAATATTTAAGTCCCAGTTTATCGAGCTCTGCACTATGCTTTACTGCTGTGAATGCTTTTTTTAGATCATAATTCCGGATCCCTTTCATATAAGCGTCAGCGATTACAGGAACAGCATGATAACCAAGCATATCGTCGGTATAGTTTCCTGCCAGCGGCCACATTGGAAGCCTTCCACCGTCATCATAAATCTGCAAAAGGGTTTTTACAAAGTCATTGGTTCGTTTGTGATCGATAATCGTAAATAGGGGATGCAAGGCGCGAAAGGTATCCCACAGTGAGAAGACGGTATAGTTTGTAAATCCTTTCGCCTGGTGGACTTTGTGATCTGTTCCGCGGTATTTGCCATCGATATCCATAAACAGGTTCGGATTTAAAAAGGCGTGGTACATCGCAGTGTAGAAATTCTTCCGGTCCTCCGGTCTGGCGCCTTCGACCTCAATTTTCGCCAACTCTTTGTTCCATGTTTTTTTTGCATCGGCAACCACCTTGCCAAAATTCCAGTCGCTGATTTCAGCCGTGAGGTTTTTCCGTGCCCCTTCTATACTCACAGCAGAGGTTCCAACTTTCACAAGGATAGCCTCATTTGCAGTGGTCTTAAAGTTGACTGAGGCTTTAACATTTTTCCCGTGAGCTTCGGATTTACCTGTTAAAATATGATCATCAATCGCAAGGTCAACAGATGCAAAAGGTTTTGAAAATCTTGCCACAAAATAGACATACTGGTCCCATGCCCATCCGTGCGAACGGCGCAATCCTTCAATTTCGGTATCGCTGACTTTTTTGATGTATAACTCTTCAGCCCCGCCCGGGTGCTGCAGATCGATGATCACATGGGCACTATCCGATTTGGGATAGGTATATTTATGAAATCCGCATCGTTGGGTAACGGTAAGTTCTGCCTTAACCTTATAATCCTTCAGAAAGACAGAGTAATAGCCCGGAGATGCCGATTCCTGGTTATGATCATAGGTTGACTTATATCCGGACTTCCCCTTTTCGATACCGGGCAGAAGGTTGATCTTTCCGACGGTGGGCATAAACAGGACATCCCGGTATTCCGGTTCACCTACGCCGCTCAGATGGGTATGTGAAAATCCCAGAATCGTTGAATCGGGATAATAGTATCCGCCGCAAATTCCGCCGCCGGTTAATTTTGTATCGGGACTTAGTTGGACTGATCCAAAGGGGAATGCCGCACCGGGGTAGGTATTCCCGTCTGCTGCAGTGCCCATAAAAGGATTTACCAATTTTGTATAATCGGGTGTTTGTGCTTTTAAAAAATTTAAAGCGCTGAGTGATAATAAACTTAAAAGTACCGGGAAAAATAATTTGCTGGTTTTCATTTTCAAATCGTCTATATCAGTTTCGTTAATTCAGATGTGGGATTCCAGTCAAAAATACATTGGTCATTTGTCAAATACTTCTGCAATATTGGATAAAGCACATTAAATATTGATCAAATATTAAAAAAGGTTATAATTTGAATTTTGGCCTAATTTTTGGGGATTAATTAAGTGAACTATAGTCGAATGAATGTTTAAAATTTTTTAAAAACATAACGACATGAAAAGCAATTTATTAAAATTCAGTCAATTTGGTGCTTTTGGGAAATTACACAACTTAACAGCTGTAATTGCTTTATGTTTCGTATTGGTGATTTGTTCAGTTTCTCAGGCAGATGCTCAGAGACACGGTGGTCATAACCGGGAACCTTCGTGGCACTATTCCAGAATGCCAGCCCATGGGGCTTATATACATCGCCTGCCACATGCCGCTTACCGGATTCCTTATGGCGGAAATGTTTACCATTTCAGGCATGGTTTTTATTACCGCCCTTTTAACAATGGATTTATTTTTACGCCTCCCCCTTTTGGTCTAAGGATTGGAATACTTCCAAGAGGTTTTCTGAGTTTCAATATCGGAGGCTTTCCTTATTATTACTATGGAGGAACCTACTATATTCAGAGAGAGCATGAATATGAAGTAGTAGCACCGCCTTTGGGAGCAATCGTGGAGAGTATTCCCCGCGGGTATGAAAAGGTAATAATCAACGGTGAAACGTTTTATATCCTCGGCGGTGTTCAGTACCGGCCAATCATGAGAAATGGGGAGATCTGGTATGAGGTGATAAAAAGTCCGAACTGGAAATGAGAAATCAGAAGTTCAAAAAATGAAGCAACTAACACATATTTAAATAAATACAGATAATTAAAAGAAGATATTAACCAGAGCTGAACGGCAGTATGACTCAGGTTAGGCTGTTTAAACTCCGGGAGCAGTCTCTTTAAACTTTTGAGTACTAATCAGAAACTCTTTGTGCCGGAATTGAGACAACAACAGATGTTCCAATATTTATTTCTGACTTCAAGGTTATTGATCCCTTTAATGATTCAACATAGGCTTTTACGATTGGTAATCCCAAACCATTCCCATCATATTTTCTATGATTCCCATATTCTACCTGACGGAAGGGTTCGAATATTATCCTTTGCGATTCTGCCGATATTCCAATTCCTGTATCACTAATTGTAATATGGAGTTGGTCATCTCTAAGTCTGTAATTTATTTCTACCTTTCCCTGATGGGTGAATTTAATGGAATTCTCAACCAGGTGGGATACAATTTTTTTTAGTTTATCGCTGTCTGAGGATATAATGTATTCATTGAACAAGACATCCAGATGGGAGATAAAATCAATATTTTTATCCTGAGCTGTCCTTGAAAAATTTATTGAAAGGTCATTTAAAAATGGAATAATATCAAATTCAGAAAGTAAGGGTTTGATTTGATTTGCATAAATCTGCGAAATTTCAATAAGGTCTGTGATGATTCCCAGCAACTTACCGCTGCCTTCAGTAATCATTCCTGAAATTTCTTCTAATTCTTCTGCACTCTGATTTGGAGCAGTCATAAGGGCAGAAAAGCCAACTATTGCATTTAACGGAGTCCTAATTTCGTGCGACATATTCGCCAGGAATGAAGACTTTAGTTTGTCGCTCTCTTCGGCTTTTTCCTTTGCGATGATTAATTCTTCTTCTGCCAGTTTACGTGCAGTAATATCGCGGTGAAAGGCCTGAATGATAGTTTTATTACTAATTGTAATCGATCCTGTAGACACCGCAAGGGGAAAAACATGACCATCCTTATGAATATGCTCCACCTCGAATTCGAGTAATTCTCCAGCCAGAATTCGCGGCATTCGATCCTGCATTAGTCGGGTTTCTGAAGGGGTATCCAAATCCTGTATTCGAAAACCCTTCATTTCTTCAACCGTATAACCATGCATTCTGGCATAAGACTCATTTACAGCCAATACCTCTCCATTGGTGGTAAGATAGAATATTCCATCACTGGCTTGCTGGAACAATGTGCGGTAACGTTCCTCACTCTCACGCAGTGCCTCTTCAGCTTGCTTGCGTTGAGTAATATCAACTGAAACACCTAATACCGAGGGTAGGTTAGTTCCTGAGGCCGTAAAAGGGATCTTGGTTGTTTCGAGTATTCTTTTAACCCCTGTTATGTCAGTTATAGTCTCTTCAAAATTGTATTTACTGATACCACTCTCGATAACAAGCCTGTCCTCAGAGAGAAAATTTTCTACTTCATTGTGATTTGGATCAAAATCTTCATCCTTTTTACCGATTAAATTTACAACTGTAGTTCCATATAGGTTTGCAACTGCTTTATTTGCCAGAACAAACCTGCCATTGACATCCTTGGCAAAAATAAGATGCGGAACTAAATCCATAACCTGCCTCAACCTCATTTTACTCTGGCGAAGATCCTGTTCTGCACGCTTAAGTTCGGTAATGTCAATATAAGAACCAATTATACCTGCTACCATGCCGGTTTCATCATAAAAGACATCTTTTTCAAGAATAATATCATGGATAATCGAATCTTTGTCTGATATTTTAGATTCATAAATCTGATGTTCAGGATTTTCAAGTATTTCCAGATCTTTTTGGTGATAAATCTCAGCCAGGTCTGAGGGCCATAATTCCCTGACAGTTTTACCTTTAATATCTTCGGCACTCACACCTATATACTGGCTAAAAGATTCATTACAACCAAGATACAATCCTTTGGTGTCTTTGAAAAATACCGGAGTCGGAATTGATTTCAGCAATGCCTCAGTAAACTGGTGATTTCGCCTCCGAATTGCATCTCCATTTTTACGCTCTGTGATATCACGAATAATGGTTAGCGTAAAGTTTTCGCCCTTCAGATTATACTGTCCAATCTTAACTTCCATTGGAAATTCTTCACCATTTTTCCGTAATCCGATAGTCTCATGGATAGTTGGGGCAGCTTCACCCATGGATCTCATTTTGACATATTGAGAGATTTTACTCCTCTCTTTTGGAGAGATCTGTGTAATTAGGGGCTTTCCGACAAGCTCATTTTGATCAACATATCCAAATAAGTTCAGATAGGCATTATTAAATAAAACATTGATCCCACTCTTCGTAATCCCTATTGCATCAAGGGAATGTTCAAAAATTGCCCTGAAATTTGCTTCATTTTCTTCTGCCTTTTCTTTCGCTTTTAGTAATTCCCTTTCTACGGATTTTTGACCGGAGATGTCGTTTAATGAGGTAACCCGTACTGTTTTGCCTTTATAGTGCATCATTTTCCCGCGCAAAATACATGGGAATATTGTACCGTCCTTCCTTAATGCGGTGGCTTCGTAAGGCTCTTCATAACCCAAAATCATGTTATTCATCACCATTTCCCGATCTTCAGGGATAATCCAATCGGTTCCGTATCTTCCTAATGCCTCCTGAGTCGAATAACCAAACATCTTTTCCGCGGTATTATTCTGTTCAATACAGATCCCTTTCTCGGAGAGGAAAATTGATTCAAAGGCAGCTTCACTTAATCCCAGATATTTTTCTCTGCTCTCTTCAAGTTCAAATTCAATTCTTTTGCGCTCAGTTATATCTTTTCCGAATACAAGGATACCTAAAACTTGGGCATTTTCAGAAATGATATTTAAAGTTAACTCCAGAGTTTTGGAAATGGTGAGGCACTGATATTCTGCTGTAAATGATCCTTCGCTGAGAGCTCTGTGATATAAACTAGTGAAGAATTCCACTGATTCCAATGTAGGAAAGAGATCCTCAGGAAGGTCACCGGGTTTTGGGTTACGATGGTTTGAAAAGTGGTTAGAAAAGGCGGTATTAAATGTCAGCAAACCAAAATCATTCCGATTCACCGACCAGATCAGGTCCTGCATACTTTCAGTTAGCTTACTTGTAACTAACTGAATTTCCTGAAAATCATAGGTTGTACTTTTTAACTCTTTTTCAGAATTCCCCGATGAAGCCAGAAGAAGATTATACTTACTTCTTAACTCATCCAATTCCAAGATCAGGTCTACGTTGGATTTATTCTGATTATTCATAGGCAAAAATTAGAATAAGCTGAATGTTAATGGGAAGCAAACTATATTAATATGTAAATATATTAAATTCCATTCAAAATATCGCCAGTAAAATACGATACTTAAACAGTTTTATTGGACCTTCGCTTGCAACCATATTATGACGCAACTTGGGTTAAAATTGAAAATAGAGGTTAACCTGAGTGGTGGAATAAATCAGTTCCCTAAATAGTTGCAGAGGTTAAAATAAGATTCTTAAGTTGTTCAATCGTGATCTCTGTAAAATCATTGATGCAGCGACAAACTCCTGCGCTAAATAACTCATCTCTCAAATGACTGGTTGTTAATCCAATAACAATTAATCCTGCATTTCTTGCAGAACCGATTCCGGATATTGAATCTTCAAATACAACACAATTCTCTTTTACAATTCCTAATCCCTGAACAGCCTTTAAATAGATCTCCGGATCAGGTTTTCCATTGATAATTAATGATTTATCAATGATCAGATCGAAATAGTTCCGCAGATTTAGCTTCTGTAGAATTAAATCCACATTCCTGGTAGGGGCCGAGGTCGCAATTGCAATTTTATGTTTTTCATACACAGCCGTTTCCAAAAAAGGGATTAAGCCTGACACCGGCTCAATATGCACTGATTCACTCACAATCCGGCGATAATCTGCATCTATCTCTTCACAAAAAGCGGTTAATTCATCTTTTGAAAATTGGCAGTTTAACAACGTACTTATCGCCTCACCGCCAGAAGTGCCAAAAATAAGATCCCTGAATATTAAATCGTTCACCTCAACATTTCGCTTGTTGAAGAAATTTGTCCAGGCGATTTTATGGTATGGATTACTGTCGATTATAACACCATCCATATCGAGGATTATTCCTAATATCAGGTTTTCAGTTTTAGGAGTCATTCTTCATTAAATTAACTTATTAATGGCTTGTACATTTCAGTGGGATTCATTTTTGAAAAGTGTTTAACCACAGAACATCATAGACAGTAATTCATCGGCCAGATGGCGGATTCAGTAAATAAAGCTCCGAAACCATGTATGCAGGCACGTCGTTGTCCTGGTGCATGGATGTTATTTAAATGTCAAAGTATTGGGATCTTGTCCGGTGTCATAAATACGAAGTATATCAACCGAAGAATTACAGACCCGATAGAACAATGTATTATGCTTTGTCAGGACATACTTTCTGATTTTTTTCTTTTTTTAAATCAGCGGAAATTGTCTGGGATTTATAGAAATTTGCTCCAGAATATCTTCTGTTAAATCGATGAATTGGTTCGCAACTCTTTCCTCCCAATTTTCCAGGAGGTATTCAAGTATATTGGCAAAATCACTTTCAGCAGAAGGTGACCAGACAATTTGTTTAGACATGGGAATATTTCTTGCGGAATTTATCCAGTACTTCTTTATTGGGGTTTCCTTTACCAACTTCTATTTCGTCAATGGCATCAAGAATTCCACTTTTTTGATTGTCAGATAATTTTCCCCATTCAGAAATATCATTTTGTCCATTTAAATAATTAATCAAAACGCCATAAATTTCCTCAAGCTTACTCTTGTCAAGGGTATCTATCTGGCGAAATAGCTTAAGTTTTAAATCAGAAACCGACATAGTCCAATGTTTTTTCAAAGGTAATAAAAAGTTAAAATTAATATTCAGATCCTTCTATTTGAATAACCTAATAGTTAATAGGTAATTTATTTTATGAGACTTTTAATTATGCTCCGGATTTACATTAATGATATGCTCAATGAAACAACACCTCTGCCGGAACCTCCTGACTTTTCACTCCGGGACCTTCCCACGTCAAATTTAGACTCTTGGCCCCTCCCTGCTGAAAATAGTCCACTTTTATGGGGTGCCACCCTTTTTTAAGTCCGATTTTGGTATCGAGTTTCTGGGCCCGGTGACCACCGTCATTATCGATAATCAGTTTGTCATTGATCAGCAAAACCGCGCCGTCATTGGCTTCAAGTGAGAAGGTGTAAACCCCTGTTTCCGGTACTTTTAAATATCCTGAGAAATTATATCCGAATTGCCGGTCATCTTTAATCTTATTTAAATTAAAAGTCTCCAGAACTCCGCTCTCCAGCACGGGAAGATTCTTCATGTATCCCGTATTCATCATATCCGCTTCCTTGTATAAATAGTTTACTCCCGGTTTCAGGTCCGACACCTCTACGGGATCAAGCATTTCAATCTGCCTGAAATGAACCGTTTCGGGATAGCTTGGGGCAAACCCTTTCACAAAGCTTCTGGTTTTCAGAACTGATGTTTTGGTTACTGTAATTGGCGAACTGTAAGGTGTTGAATTTTCCGTTGGTTCAGACCCATCCAAAGTATAAAAGATCCTGGCTCCGGATTCTGCAGAAGAGAGGGTTATCGTTCGGTTTTCAAGAAACAGGATATCTGAAAAGTCAATTTTTGGACTCTTTGCGTAATTGAATTTATGAGCCGGAGAATAAGGGCGATCTTCCTTCCTGGATCCCCATTCCTTATTTGGGGCATCCCCCATTTCAAAAACTACCTTTCCGCCATTCTGAATTTCTGAGTCTTTCAAATATGTTTTGGAATAAAGCTTTCCGTTGAGGCTTGCCGACCGGATATACTTATTCTTTTCACTATTCTTATTTGCTGTGATTTCGAAGGTTTTGCCGTTTTCAAGATTGATCTTAACTTTATCAAACAACGGACTTCCTATTACATAATATTCTATTCCCGGAGTCACTGAATACAAGCCCATTGCACTCATCACATACCACGCCGACATCTGCCCGCAATCTTCATTGCCGTCGATCCCTTCCGGCTTATTAAAATAGAGAGTAGAAAGGATCTGCCTGACCATCTTCTGAGTCTTCCAGGGCGCCCCAACGTAGTTGTATAAATATGCAATATGGTGACTCGGCTCATTTCCATGGGCATACTGACCGATAAGTCCCGTTACATCCTTAAGATTGATCTTTGAATAATCTGTCTTTACAGAGAAACAGGAGTCGAGCCACGCTTCAAAGCGATGATCGCCACCCATAAGCTTAATCAGCCCTTCAGTATCCTGAGGGACAAAGGTGGAATACTGCCAGGCATTGGCTTCGGTATAATGGTTGATAGTTTCCATTGGATCGAAACCAGATACGAACTCAAAATTACTTTTGCGGCCTCTCATAAAGTTCACCTCTTTCGAGAATACATTCTTATAAAAGTCGCCCCGCTGACTGAAGTAAAGGTTATCTTTCTGATTAAAATCCTGAGCAAGTCGGGTTACACACCAGTCATCGTAACTGCATTCGAGGGTTCGTGAGACCGATTGCCCCTTGAGATCGGAAGGGATAAACCCATATTGAAGATAGAGGTCTTTTTCCGGCCGGATACTGTCATTGGTCACTTTTTTCATTGCCTCATAGGCTTTGGGAACATCATAATTCCGGATCCCCTTCACATAAGCATCTGCCAGAACCGATAGAGAGTGGTAGGCAATCATTGGAGGCTCTGAACCTTCAACTCCGTCAAATTCCATAATCAGCATTCTGCCGTTGTGGTCATAACGTTCGAGAAAAGAGCGGATAAACTGTGATGTTTTCTCCCTGTTGATGATCGTATAAAGCGGATGCAGAGCGCGGAAAGTGTCCCAGAGGGAGAAGTTAGTATAGTTATCAAAATCGGTTGCGGTATAAACCTTTCCGTTTGTGCTACGGAATTTCCGGTCACAATCCATATAGATATTGGGATGGATCAATGCGTGATAAAGCGAGGTATAAAAAAGGATTTGCTCTGTCCGGGTTCCCCCTTCGACTTCAATTTTACCCAACTCCTTATTCCATATTTTTTGAGCATCTTCCTTCACCCGGTTAAAATCCCACCCCTTTAATTCAGTTTCGAGGTTATTGCGGGCCCCTTCAACACTGACCATCGAAATACCAACCTTGAGGAGTATTGGTTCGTTCGATTTGGTGTCAAAACGGAAGAAACCGTTAAGATGATCACCCTTAATTTCACTGGTTTCTTTAACAGGTTTGCCATCACTGGTACAATCAAAACTCTTAAATGGTTTTGAGAATTTAGCAACGAAATAGACCCGGTTATTATTGCATCCGGAGATCTCATCCCCATCAACGGTCAAAAAACCTTTTTCAAGTTTTAATACGATGGTCCCATTTTTTGATTCGGGGAAAGTGTATTTGTGGAAGCCCACCCTGGTTGTGGCCGTCAGTTCAACGGTAATATTTGAATCCTCCAGTTTCACTTTATAATATCCCGGTGAGGCGGTCTCATTGCTGTGCAAGAATTTAGAAGTTAAATGGTTATCTGCCAGTGCCGGCATAAAAATAACATCCCCGGCCACCCCGTTTCCACCGCCTGCCATTCCGCTCAGGTGGGTATGGCTGAAACCATAGATTATGCCTGATTGTTGATCGGCATCATAATTTAAATGGGGACCCAACTGCACCATTCCATAGGGAAGAACCGGACCGGTAAAGGTATTTCCACTACCGACAGTTCCAACGAACGGATTAACCAATTTGGCGAAGTCGCGCGGTTGGGATTTATTTTGGGCAAAGGAGGTGAATGCAATTAGAATTAAAAAGAGAATAAAAGAGGATCGGGCTGTTTTCATGCTTGGATGGTTAATTGGATCTCGAAAATTGTTCGTTGGGATATCCGCCAAAAATACATGCGTTGCTAATCAAATGCAACTTGAATATTGGTAAATGCACATTAAATATTGGTTGTTTGGCCAAAAATACAAAATGTATCCAGATTGAAATCAGGAATTAAGTAATAGAAAAGTTATAATGTACTACTTGAAATTTCAGTTTTCTCCTTTTTGACCCCTCTAAATCTCCCCAAAGGGGAGACTTTTGGCCAGCAATCTGTGCCTTACTCCCCTCCTTCCCTCCTCCTTCTCCCCTCCTTCTCCCCTCCTCTGGAGGGGTTGGGGGAGGTCTGGGTTGGGGGAGGTCAAAAGAGGAAAATATTAATTACGACATTATATTGTTCTTATTACTTAACTATTCGTATCCTACTTGTAATCATTTGCCAACTGTTAATATTTAATGTGCTTTTCTCAAGATTGCAGAAGTTATTGCGTATAACCATAACTATTTTTGAGTGTCGGTTCCCAAATAATTTAACCAATCATTTTTTTCAAGACCAATAAATATGAATTCCTTCAGCAGTAGATTTTTATTCTTACTTCTAAAAGTCACCTTTCTTACTTTAATTGTACAGGGTGGCCTGCGGGCTCAGCCCGTCTTTAATTATATGCCATCCAGAATCGGGTGGCATGATGCTGTGTATGATAATAATGCAGAGGCAGTTCATGATGACGAAAAAACAGGACCAAAACTAACTCCATGGACCACATGGGATAATGCGCTTGAACGCGAAATGAACTGGTTTATGAAAGCTCCGGTGAATGATCATGGTTACCCAGCTTATGTTTGTTTTACCTTTATGGACGAGAATTACCAGCCTTATCGCAATGATTTTATTCCTGCAACACAGGATGGAATGGGTATAATCTCCTACCTGAAATATTGGACTTATAAAGGAAAAACGAATTCAAAGGTGCTCGGTATTGCCAAAAAAATGGGTGACTATCTTGTTAAAGAGGCAAATACTCCAAATGAAGGGAAGTATCCGGGTTTTACACGTTCAACCGGTATCTATGGAGAATGGCCTTTAGCCCAAAGTTCACAGGATGATGCCCGCCATGGAAAGAACATAATCGAACCTGACAAGGGTGGAATTGCAGGTTTTGCCCTTCTGGAACTTTATAAAGCAACCAATGATAAACGGTATCTTGATCAGGCCGTTCATAATGCTCAGATCTTGACGGAAAATATGCGGAAGGGGGATGCAATGCACTCGCCATGGCCATTTCGGGTTGATGCCATAACTGGCGAATACTGGGGTGACCGGAGCGGGGATATGGTCTATATTTTAAGGCTTTTTGACGGATTACTTGAAATGGGACATTCTGAATTAAAGAAGTCCCGTGAAGAGTTGTGGAGCTGGATCACAAATTTCCAGTTTAAAGCTCCTGAAGACAAGGACCATTGCCTGTGGGTTCAGTTCTTTGAAGATCATAGTGAACCCGATAACCGCAATGCATGGTCTCCCTTGAACATGGCCAGGTACCTGATTGAGAAGAGAGAGGCTCTCGACCCTCTGTGGAAAGAACACGCCGAGCAATGCATCCAATTTGCAATCCGGATTCTGGGCAGCGAACGTCCTGGCGGGGTTACCCTTGTGGGAGAACAGGATAACGACAGAAATCCGTGGGGTGGTATCAACTCAACTTTCGGAGCCGTAAGTGCGATATTTTATGCCGCAGGGGGTGGTGAAAAATACAGGGATATCGCTTTTAGAAATCTCTCCTGGATAACCTACTTTATTCGTGATGATGGTATTGTTTGTGATCAAACCGGCCATTGGCATGTGCTCAGAGAAGGGGGTTGGGTGGAAGATTGTCATACCGATGTAATTCATAATTTTATGGATGCGATCAATGCGGTCCCAGAATGGGCCACCGCAAAAACGCCAAGTGGCAAGACTAAGGCCGTCGTCCAGGAGTATTTTCCAAAACCAAAACATGGAAATACATATGTTATCGCTCATCGTGGCGCACACATCGGCATTCCTGAAAACTCTCTGGCTGCGATACAAAAAGCCATTGATATCGGATGCGACTTTGTGGAGATTGATACCCGGGCGACAAAAGATGGCAGAATTGTAAGCGTGCACAATTCCACTGTCGATCAGTATGTGGTTGGGACAAAAGGAAAAGTGAAAGATTTCACCCTTGAGGAGATTAAAAAACTCGACATTGGTGAAAAAATGGGCGGAGAATGGATGCATACCCGGATCCCCGGAATTGAGGATATTCTTCAGCTGTGTCGCGGTCAGATAGGTATCTATCTCGATCTCAAAGAACCCTTAGTGCCTGAATTATTAACCATTATCCATAAATATGATATGGAGCGCGATATTATCTGGTATATTCCCGCTTCACAGGTTGAGGTAATCAAAGAGTTGCAACGCTTATGCTATAAATGCATTGCAATGCCCGATCCGGGTCCTGAAAAAAATATTGAGCAGGTTGAAAACCTGTTCCACCCAAGGGTCCTGGCCAGTGACATGGGGCAACTCACCGAAAGTTTTGTCAAAACTGCGCATGCCACTAAGGCAAAAGTTTTTGTTGATGATAAAAAGGAGACTCCGGAGGAGTGGGAAAAAATCATTAGCTGGGGAACAGATGGTATTCAGACTGACAACCCTCAGGGGTTAATTGAATTTTTAAAAAACAGGAAATAAATAATAAAATGGAACACTGATGACACTGATCTAATAGATTTACACTGATCATTTTCGTGAATTGACAGATCTGTGATCCTCTTTAAATACAGCGTCATTATTGTCTTATTTTAATCTGTGATTATCAGTGTTATCTGTGTTCTATTCCTAACATAAGTTACCAATGAAGACTAAATTCAAATTGTTCCTGACCTTAATTGCATTTGTCTGGATGTGCAATTCATTTGCCCAAAATACAAAGGTTCCGGCCGCTGCAGTTCAGAATCATCCCGATATGACGTGGTGGCAGGAGGCCCGTTTCGGGATGTTTATCCATTGGGGAGTCTATTCCATTCCGGGGCGCGGAGAGTGGCTGATGTACCAGGAGCATGTGCCGGTGAACGAATATGCTGCTCTTGCGGATCAGTTTAATCCAAAAGATTTCAATCCCAAAGAGTGGGTTGCAAAAGCGAAAGAGGCAGGGATGAAATATGTCGTCCTGACCACACGTCATCACGACGGGTTTTGCCTGTTTGACAGTAAAGTTTCCGATTTTACATCGGTAAAAACGGGTGCAAAACGCGATCTTGTAAAGGAGTTTGCCGACGCCTGCCATGAAGCAGGAATGCGCATGGGGTTTTATTACTCCCTGATGGACTGGCATTTTCCGGGAGTGCTGCCCCTTGGGGTTTCTGTTTCCGATCCGACAATGAAATTAATTGCAGATCAGGCTTACGCTCAGGTTCAGGAACTCCTCTCAAATTATGGCAAGGTTGATATTTTATGGTTCGACGGATGCAATCCCAACGATCCTGCACGGTGGCAATCGCAGAAGATCCTCAATATGGCACGAAAACTCCAGCCCGATATCCTGATCAATGACAGGGCTGCCCTTTCCGGGGACTTCTCGACACCTGAAAATGCAGTGACGGCACAACCGCGACCCTGGGAGTCGTGCTTTTGTATGAACCGGACCTGGGGTTATGCCCGATATGACCGAAATTATAAGCCGGTCCACGAGATATTAAGGTTGCTCGGATCGTGCTCATCACAAAGCGGCAATTTTCTTTTGAATGTCAGCCCCGACGGGGAAGGGGTAATCCCTGTGGAACAGACTGAGATTTTGAGTAATATTGGTAAATGGATGAAAATAAACGGGAAAGCGATTTATGGCGCCGGTCCTTCTCCTGTTGGGGCGCCAAACCTGGGAATGGCTACACGGGTCAACGATAAAGTGTACCTACTGATTCAGCGGTGGCCCGGCTCAACCGTCCCGATAGCCTGGTGTGGATCTAAAGTTAAATCAGCCTGTCTGCTTGCGACTGGGCAATACGCAACGATTGAGCAAAAAGGGGATCGGGTATGGCTGCACGATATGCCTCAATATCCACCCGATCCGTGGCTAAGCGTTATTGAACTCACTTTTGATGGTGAGCCAAAGCCATCCGAACCTGCATACCAGTAATTTGAAAGATGTTCAGGAAATGAAAAGAGGACGTAAAGAAAATTACGACGTACAGGTAATCCGAAAAGCCTTCTCATTTGGCTCTGCTGTTATGCTTTGTGTGTTCATCGCATTTGGTCAGCCTCCCCTTTCGGAAATGACCCTTACCGACCGTCTGATAGGTTACACCGAATTATGCACAAATCTCCCGGGAGGGCGTCAGGCAAATGTTGGTACCATGCGAGCTATTGTTGTAAAACCGGATGGTTCGGATAGAAAGGTTCTTGATGAATTGCTCCTACAGGGCTCCGATACGATGACCCAGTTTGCCGGATGGTCTCCGGACGGTAAAACTGCGATCATTGGCAGAGGTTGGAAGAGCAGTGAAAATGCAAAATGGGAAGAGGCACACAAACAGTTCCGGAACATTGAGGGGCAGGTCAAATACGATAATTGTCTCCTCGATATTTCAAGCGGAAGTGTAACAAATGTTACATCTGTTGAGCGGATTAGCTGCTATAACAGCGGTCTGTTTTTCTGGCCGAATGATTCATCAAAACTTGGTTTCACCGCTCTGATCGATGGAGTTTCACACCCCTTTAAAATGGATGTCGATGGAAGGAACAAAATTGACCTGACCAAAGGTTCGAATGATTTCACCTATGGATTCAATGCTTCGAAGGATGGTAAGCGGATTGCTTATCACAAAGACTACCAGGTTTATATTGCCAATGCTGATGGCTCAGATCCCCGCTGTATTGCTACAGGAAACCACTTTAACTTTGGTCCGCAATGGTCTCCTGACGGCGCGTGGTTGTTATTGGTAAGCGGTGAACGGAATACAAATTGCAATCCATATGTTGTGAAGTCAGACGGAACAGGATTGAAAAAACTTGTCGATAGAGGCGGTTATAAAGGTTCCATCGAATTTCTGGATGTGTATGATTTTCATGAGGGGAGTAGTGATATTCCTGTTTGGTCGGCTGATGGTAAATCTGTTTTTTACACGGCCCTCGTTGGAGATACGGTTGAATTATTTCAGACCGGATTGGATGGGGAGCCAAAACAACTCACAAAATCAAAGCACGGAACGTTGCATTATCATCCCGAGCCTTCACCCGATGGGGAATGGCTGCTATACGGCTCTAAAAGGGATGGCATAAGACAATTATTTGCGATGCGATTATCAGATTACTCCGAAAATCAGATTACGAAACTGAAATTTGGTCATGCAGCAATGTGGGCCCATTGGCAACCGAAAAAATAGGTTTCATTAAAATTTTTAAACTCAGCAAATACGATATATACCGTTGAACATAGGTTTAATATTAAATGAACTAGTTTAATCAGAATTATTTAAGTTAGAGAAAATAATTTTTCCTTTTTTGAAACCTAATATTGTATTATCAGATTAAATTCGCATAGATTTAAAGTTTTCAACCAATCTATAAAAAGAAAAATAGATGAATACAGTTGATTTAAAACATGAGCTAATTATGAGGATCTCAGTAATCGAAGATGCTGATTTTCTAAATGCCATAAAGACAATACTTGATTATAAAAAAAGAGAGAATGTTATTGAATTGTCTTTAGATCAGGAATCTGAACTTTTAGAAGCTAGCCAAGAGGGGAAAAAAGGTGACTTTATTTCGCAATCAGATATGGATAAAAAGGTAAAGTCATGGTTAAACGGGAAGTAAAATGCTGAAATCCAATTACGGGAAATTCTTGATTTTTATACTCTGAGAAATAAAAGTGGACAATATTCTCAGAAACTGTATCGAAAATTTAAGTCCGAACTAAATATTATTGCACAAATTCCAGAGATTGGTATCAATACAAAACTTAACCGAATCAAAGGGCTAATTGTCAGTGACTATATTTTGTTTTATGAGATACTCGAAGATAAGATTCTGGTGTTAAAAGTATGGGATAGTAAACAAGATCCTGATAAACTGAATATTGAGGGATAATCAGCAACAAAGATTTCATTATATACACTATAAATTAATTGTACAATTGAAATTGTATTTTAATAAGCTACTGTTTTGCATTCTTACCCTTACCGCAATAGATTTTGCAAAAGCTGAAATTCATCCGGTCGTTCGCTCTTTTTCAAATGGCTTAACTGTCCGGATTGAGGATGAAGGGAGAATCGTTTTTTCACCGATGAGTCAGAATGGAAGCTTGCCTGTCATGCAACCTGAAGGTTTGACGAATGTGAAATTTACGTTTCAGAGCAAAGGATCCAATGGGATGTTAAGCCTGACTGGCGGAAAATCAAAGGGGCTGGAATTCTCAGAATCCTACCGGGAAGTTACCCCTGGCTTACTTGAACGAACTGTAACAGTAAAAGCGGAGTCGGACCAACGCTATTTTCTCGATTTTGGTTGGAAAGTCCCCTCTGGCGGAAGTTTTTACTCCTTTCTGGGAGAAGAGAAATTATCAGCAAAATATACACCGGGGTGTTCCGGTCCTGAATTTGGGAATGGGGCTGCCGGACAGACCTTTCCGTTTATGGGATTCAGAATTGAGAACCAACTCTATGGAATAATTGGCGATACACCCGGAAAGTGGGAAAACCGGAGTTTTATGAATTTTGATAAGGAAAATAGCCAGCTCTCCATCTCCAACGGTGATGGCTCCCCGAAGCGGACGATTCTTTTCCCTTATAATACAGATGCAACGTCTGTTTATCGGTGCACTTTTGACGGCTGGCAACATATTGAAAAGGGTGAGAGCCAGACCTGGACCACCTGGATATTTTCATCACAGGTTAAGTCTCTTTACGATATTCAGCTGGCTACCCATCTGGCGCTGGCCAATGCCAAAAATTTCAATCATTCAGGTGTTGAAGCGATCCTCAGAAACACCTCATATCTTTTATTGAGGCGTAATCTGTTGAGGCCGGAGAGCGATTATATTTTCATTTCCGGGGTTGGCTATGGCTGGAAACAATGGGTCTCTGATGGCTTTTATATGAGCCGTGGTCTCGATGATGTACAGTATGACAGGGAGGCAAACAACGCTATTTTCTTTGAACGGCTTGATTATGAAGATAATTCGCAGTATTACCTGATCTGGTCATTATTGGTCAAACGTGCAGGAGGAACCCCCGACATGCGGACGGTGGGCCGCGCTTACCGCTTTATCCGTGAACACGAAAAGGAGGGATTGTATTTACCACCCCGGTTAAAACCGGAATTAAAATGCTTCAGGACCTATCACGATCAGCTTAATTACGAAGATGATGACGCCCCATCGTCGGATCAGGGGTTTCATTGCGGAGCACTGATGGCCGCAAAGGAACTTGGGTTTCCCGTTACTGACGCAGAGATTGACAAGGCTATTAAGGGTTACCGCCGGATCTTTAATGAGACTGGCGGTTACATGGCAACAAGTCTGAAACAGCAGGAGAATATCGGCCAGGATGGGTTGTATGGTGAGGTTCTGACTTATGTGGTTTTTGGCAGGAAGTTACTGACAGACGAAATGGTCAAAAAGCACCTTGAAACCACGATGCGCATTCAATCACCTTTTGGAATGCGGGTGATCTCAAAGGCAAACGGCGATTTGCTGGACGGCCATAGTGGTGTTTATACCAATGGCGGCTCCTGGTTTTTAAACGATGGAGCTAATTATCTTGATGGTTTAATTCATGGCATGGATCCCAAATGGGTCGACGATCAACTGGTCTGGCGCATGGAAAAGGAGCTTGCCTTTATGCCCGCATTTCATGAATCAATCAGTACTGTCACCGGGAAGCCTCATGGGCATCACCTCTATTCGTGGAATTCTGGTTATTGGTGGTTAAGAAGAGAGGTTCGGAAACGTCTGAATCAGGGAGTTCCAGACCCTGTAGAGGTACGAATGAATAAGGAACTTGGGATCTCTTACCGCGATGGATACCTATATCTTGATCCTGACTCTGCCAAACTTCGATTAAAGGGTTCTTTTTAACCGTTATAGCCAGAATAGTCCCACGCCTGTCTGGTTAACAGGAACGTGGGATATTCCAAAACTGAATCTTAGTCTTAATAGGTATGTAACTATTTATTTTTTTCCGGTTGCAAAAAAAGATAAAATAAGTCGTTACCGGGAGATGTGAGGTCATTAGTTTGTAACGATTTTGGGAAAAACCGGAAATAGTTACATAATTGGCGATCTGAAAAAGGAAAGATGATGGCAGCTGAAGCCAATTGACAAATTTATTAATTTGTTAATCAACGTTCTTTTTCAGAAAGAATGGTACAATGGTTGACGACAGTTCCAGGGGTCTGAAATCTTAAATGCATCAATCTTTGAAAGTAACGGATTCAGGATTAGTCAATAACACGAAAGGCATCCAATTCCCTTGATTAAATGATATAAAGGCGGAAAAGATTTAAGGAATAACTTTTTTGAGAGATTATCTTTTAGTTAATCCTAAGTTTACCCTGTTAGTTCTAGTTTTTGACTATTTTAGTGATGACAATTTGTTTGTCAAATGAAAAACGGAGGAAATAGACTCCGGATACAAGGTTGTACCTTGATGAAATTAACTCTCCTGTTTGCTGTCCCAAAGATTGAGTCTGATTATTAATAAGCCACCCGATATTTTTACCCGATATATTGTACAGCTCAATGGAAACATTCAACGGTTCGCTGAGAAAATAACTGTAGGTTAGATTATCGCTAAAAGGATTTGGATAGATTGTGACTGAAACTTCTGGTTTTGACGTAACTTTAGTCGGATCCTGCAATGCTGAGGCAATAGTTGCACCCGGGATGGAACTGCTTTTGATGGGTTGCTGAGTATTTGTAAAAGCTGTCTTTATCAGCTGAATTGCACCAACGCTCGGACGGTTTTCAACAATGGACAGACTCAAAAGTGGATATCTGTAATTTGCAGAATACCAACTGTATTTGACTATGTTTACATCCGTTGTTCCGCACATATTGATTTGCAATCCTGTTTTTACAGATTTAACGCGCAATGCGTTTTCGATTATCCGGTCGGGCAGAATAAGTGTGCCGTAAGCATCTGCTGAAACGGTGTGATCTCCGAAGAAGTCAATCGTGCTTGTTTCATTATAGAGGGCAACTCCAATAAAATGGTCGGTAAATTGCCCACCATAAGAAAACGGATATTTCATTTTAACTACCGGATCGGAATATTTGAGCGTAAGTTTAAGCTCATTGTTCACGTATCCCAACTCTTTTAAATCACTCTCCGAGGAGTTCAGAAAATAATCGTACCCGTTTTCATTGAGCGACATATTTGATTCTCCGATACCAATCAATGGGCTAACAACAGGAGCCTGAAGGGCGCCCACAGGATTTTTTCCTGTGAACTGAATCTTTGAGAAGTCCCAAACCTGATTGGGCCCTGAACTTCCCGGATCAGGGAACTGAATCTCCTGGAAAAAATAAGAATCGCCAATACGAAGGGCATTATTCGCAAATGTTAAAGCGGTTTGCGCAGATAATCCGATTGAAAATAGGAGTAAAAAAGAAGTTATTGCTAAGGTTTTCATCGTATTAAAAGTTAGATAGCTATATCTCAATCTAAATTCCACCTTTAAAACTTAAATATAATGAATTTTTTTCATTTTTTATGCACTCATTTTTTCTCTTTTTGTGCCTTGGTATCCCGGTATTCCCCTTTGAAATAATTTATACCAATGGCATCATATCTTTTGGTCAGGACCTTCAGCCGGGAAACGAAATTTTCAAAGTTTTTCTGACTATCCGGAGTCCAGCCGGTCTCCGCAATTGCAAAGGTACGCGGGTATGCCATAAATTCGAGTATCTCGGGGGTCTGAATTTGCTCGGTCCACAGACACCCCTGAAGGCCAAGAATGTGTTTTTGCTCTTCTGCAGTAAGTTCCTTAGGTGTTGGATTATACCCGTAAACAAGTTCAAGCGGAACATATCCGCCGAGTGCAAGAGGTTGTCCGTCATGATTTTCACTCTGGTAATAGCAGAAATAGGTATATTTTCCAGGAGTCATAATTACGTTGTGACCCGATTTCGCCGCCTCGATGCCACCCGCTTCACCACGCCACGACATCACAGTGGCTCCGGGTGCCAGTCCTCCTTCGAGGATCTCATCCCATCCGATAATATTTCGCCCTTTTGAACTTACAAATTTCTCAATCCGGCGGATGAAGTAGCTTTGAAGCTCCAATTCGTTTTTCAGCCCTTCGTCTTTAATTCTTTTCTGGCATTTAGGGCACTTTTCCCACCGTTTTTTCGGACACTCATCGCCACCAATGTGGATATATTTTGAGGGAAACAGATCCATTACTTCAGTCAGAACATCCTGCAGAAAGGTAAATACCTCTTCGTTTCCAGCGCAAAAAACATCCTCATCAACTCCCCACAATTTCCGGACTTCGAAAGGGCCTCCGGTACATGATAACTCCGGATAAGAGGTGAGTGCAGCAATGGCATGTCCCGGCATCTCAATCTCGGGAAGGACGGTAATAAATTTGGAGCCGGCATACGCTACGATCTCGCGCACCTCGGCCTGCGTGTAAAAGCCACCGTAAGGTTTTCCGTCGAAGGTATTATTTGTTTTTTTCTGTGCCCCGGCAACGGTCTCCTTGCGGTAAGCGCCAATTTGGGTCAGTTTGGGGTATTTCTTTATTTCGATTCTCCATCCCTGATCTTCAGTAAGATGCCAGTGAAAAGTGTTCATCTTATGAAGTGCGAGCATATCAATATACTGTTTTATGCTGGCGACGGGGAACAAATGCCGCCCAACATCGAGATGCATCCCGCGGTACGCAAACCGGGGTTCGTCAGCTATTTCGCATGCCGGAACAGAAAGTTGGATACCTTTTATAACAGTAGATTTTTCAATCTCAACCGGGAGCAGTTGACGGATTGTTTGAATTGCATAGAACAGTCCAACTGCAGTTTTTGCCTTGATGGTTATCCCCTTAGCATTAACAGACAGAATGTATCCTTCGTCATTCTTTATTGAAGAATCCAGAACCATAAAAACAGTTCCGTTGCCTGGTTTTTCTCCTTGAATAACTGCAATATTTTGACCTGTCGGGTTTTTAACTAAAAGTGCGAGCAGGTCTGCTGAAAGTTTTGTTTCACTGTTCAGTGGCGATACAATGATTTTTGTTTTGGCCGAGAAGGTGAAGTTTCCCGTTTGCCGTATGATCGAAGCTGGTGCCGGAATAATTGATAGCAGACCCTCTGCATTTGCAGATATTCGGGCGTTAGTGCCCAATAGTAAAATAATCAGAGCTGTTAAATGGATGAATTTCATTGTGGGAGTCTCTTTAAAATTATGGGATAAAAGTAAACGATTTTCGGAAAATCCGGAAGGTTAATATTTAATGTGCATTATCCAAAATAGCTGAAGTTTTTGGCTTTGGGCAATTATATTTTTAGCTCAACGCTGACCGTCCAAATTGGGTGACAAATAATTCGTTAAAAACTGTTTGATAACTAAATACAATCGATGATTATGAAGATTTTTAAATCCTTGAAATACCTGATCTTTTTTGTGTTCCTGGTTATAACTATAAACGGATTTTCTCAGGATAATTATCTGTGCCGGGACAAGTATTGGACTGAAGATGAGGGAAATCTGAAGATGAAACAATTTGCATCTGAGTGGAATAATCTTGAATCCTGGGAAAAGAGGGCCACGGTAATCCGTAACGGAATTTTGGAAGGGTTGAAATTCAATCAGATGCCAAAGGTTAGCAACGAATTTAACCTGATCATTACCCATACTTTTAAAGGTGATGGATATATTGTTGAAAATGTGACATTCGAAAGTTTTCCGGGATTCTATGTAACGGGAAATATTTACCGGCCATCGAATCCCGGAAAGAAAAATGCCGCTATTCTTGATCCTCACGGACACTGGAAAAACAGACGTTTAATGGCCGAGGTGCAGGCCAGGTGTGCTTCATTTGCCCGGATGGGTGCGATTGTTTTTGTTTATGATATGGTTGGGTATGCCGATTCGAAGCAGGTTACTCATGATATTCCAATCGCCCTGCTGTTACAGACCTGGAACAGCAAGCGGGTGCTCGATTACCTCCTGTCCCGCCCTGACGTTGATCCGGAGAGGATCGGAATTACCGGCGAATCGGGAGGCGGAACCCAAACCTTCGTAATCACTGCAATTGATAACCGTATTAAAGTTTCAGTTCCCGCAGTTATGGTTTCAGCCCATTTCTTTGGCGGTTGCACTTGCGAAAGTGGAATGCCGATCCATAAAAGCAAAAACCATCAGACC